>NZ_LAYF01000003.1:300000-470303 GCF_001588645.1 Streptococcus oralis
AGAGCAAAAGTTGATTACAAGGTGAAGACATACTTACCTGATTATGCTGTTGTTTATGTTAGACCAGAAACAATCGACTTGGATAACTTGAATGTTCATGAATTGAGTCGTAAATTCTACGAAGAAAACAAAGGTAAATATAGCAACTACTCAGAAGCTATGAAAGCTGGTGAGAAGTACATTTTAGAAAATGCACCAAGTCAATTTGATTCAACTCCTCTAGATACAAGCGATAACATGAAGAAAGAGGGTTATGAAATTAAAATGACCAAGAAAGATGGTAAATGGACCATTGATACCTCTTCTAAAAACTATGACTTAAAAGATATGGCTCGCACATTCCGTGGAGGCATTGGATACTAAGATGAAAGGTTCGGGTATATCACTCGAACTTTTTTCATTGCAATTGTGCAAAAGAGAAAAAGATAGTAAAATAGAGATATGATTATTTTACAAGCTAATAAAATTGAACGATCTTTTGCTGGTGAGGTTCTCTTTGAACATATCAACCTGCAAGTAGATGAACGAGACCGAATTGCTCTTGTTGGGAAAAATGGTGCAGGTAAGTCTACTCTTTTAAAGATTTTGGTTGGGGAAGAGGAGCCAACTAGTGGAGAAATCAATAAGAAAAAAGATATTTCTCTGTCTTACCTAGCCCAAGATAGCCGTTTTGAGTCTGAAAATACCATTTATGATGAAATGCTCCATGTCTTTGATGATCTACGCCGTACGGAGAAACAACTGCGTCAGATGGAGTTGGAGATGGGTGAAAAGTCTGGTGAAGATCTAGATAAACTGATGGCGGATTATGATCGTTTATCAGAGAATTTCCGTCAGGCTGGTGGCTTTACCTACGAAGCTGATATCCGCGCTATCTTGAATGGTTTCAAGTTTGACGAGTCTATGTGGCAGATGAAAATTGTTGAGCTTTCAGGTGGTCAAAATACTCGTCTTGCACTGGCTAAAATGCTCCTTGAAAAGCCAAATCTCTTGGTCTTGGACGAGCCAACCAACCACTTGGATATCGAAACCATTGCCTGGTTGGAAAATTACCTAGTAAATTATAGCGGCGCCCTCATTATTGTCAGTCACGACCGTTACTTTTTGGACAAGGTTGCGACGGTTACACTCGATTTAACTAAGCATTCCTTGGATCGTTATGTAGGCAATTACTCTCGTTTTGTTGAGTTAAAGGAGCAAAAGCTAGCTACTGAGGCAAAAAACTATGAAAAGCAACAGAAGGAAATAGCGGCTCTAGAGGACTTTGTAAATCGCAATCTAGTCCGAGCTTCAACGACCAAACGTGCTCAATCTCGCCGTAAACAACTAGAAAAAATGGAGCGTTTGGACAAGCCTGAATCTGGTAAGAAATCAGCTAATATGACCTTCCAGTCGGAAAAAACATCGGGCAATGTTGTTTTGACTGTTGAAAATGCAGGCATTGGTTATGATGGGGAAATATTGTCAGAACCTATCAACCTAGACCTTCGTAAGATGAACGCTGTTGCGATTGTCGGACCAAATGGTATTGGTAAGTCAACCTTTATCAAGTCTATTGTGGATCAGATTCCTTTTATCAAAGGAGAAAAGCGATTTGGGGCCAATGTTGAGGTTGGCTACTATGACCAAACTCAAAGCAAGTTGACACCAAGTAATACTGTTCTGGATGAACTTTGGAATGATTTTAAACTGACACCAGAAGTTGAAATCCGCAACCGCCTTGGTGCCTTCCTTTTCTCAGGAGATGATGTTAAAAAGTCTGTAGGGATGCTGTCAGGTGGCGAGAAAGCCCGTTTGTTGCTTACCAAACTTTCAATGGAAAACAATAACTTCTTGATTCTTGACGAGCCGACCAACCACTTGGATATTGATAGCAAGGAAGTGTTAGAAAATGCTCTGATTGATTTTGATGGAACCCTTCTTTTTGTCAGCCACGACCGTTACTTTATCAATCGTGTAGCCACTCATGTACTGGAATTGTCTGAGAGTGGTTCAACCCTCTACCTAGGAGATTATGACTACTATGTTGATAAAAAGGCTGAAATGGAAGACAGCCAGACAGAAGAAGCTTTAACTAGCAATCAAGCAAAAGAAGCAAGCCCAGCTAATGACTATCAGGCCCAGAAAGAAAGTCAGAAAGAAGCCCGTAAGCTCATGCGCCAAATAGAGAGTTTAGAGGCTGAAATCGAAGAGTTAGAAACTAAAAGCCAAGCCATTTCTGAAAAAATGCTGGAAACCAACGATGCCGAAAAACTCATGGAATTGCAGGCTGAACTGGATAAAATCAGCCATCGTCAGGAAGAAGCTATGTTTGAGTGGGAAGAATTATCGGAGCAGGTGTAAAAAATGGAACATCTTGGAAAGGTATTTCGTGAATTTCGAACCAGTGGGAACTACTCTTTAAAGGAAGCAGCGGGCGATTCTTGCTCGACCTCTCAGTTATCTCGCTTTGAGCTTGGTGAGTCTGATTTAGCAGTTTCCCGTTTCTTTGAGATTTTGGATAATATTCATGTGACTATTGAAAATTTCATGGACAAGGCTAGGGATTTTCAAAATCATGAACATGTTGCCTTGATGGCACAGATTATTCCGCTTTACTACTCAAATGATATTGCTGGTTTTCAAAAGCTTCAAATGGAACAGCTTGAGAAAGCAAAGAGTTCGACCAATCCCCTCTATTTTGAGCTGAATTGGATTCTGCTACAAGGACTGATTTGTCAAAGAGATGCTCGTTACACGATGAGTCAGAGTGATTTGGATAAGGTGGCGGATTATCTTTTCCAAACAGAAGAATGGACCATGTATGAGTTGATTCTTTTCGGTAATCTCTATACTTTCTACAATGTGGACTATGTGGCTCGGATTGGCAGAGAAGTGATGGAGAGGGAAGACTACTACAAAGAAATTGGTCGGCATCGAAAACTTGTTTTGATTTTAGCTCTTAACTGTTACCAGCATTGTTTGGAAAACCGTACCTTTACGGATGCGGACTATTTTGAGGGCTATGTGGAGAAGTTGATTGGAAATGGTATCAAGCTTTATGAGCGCAATATCTTCCATTATCTCAAAGGTTTCGCCCTCTACCAGAGAGACTTGAAAGAAGAGGGTTGTAGTCAGATGCAGGAGGCTATGCATATTTTTGATGTGCTTGGACTTCCAGAGCAAGTGGCTTACTATCAGGAACATTATGAAAAATTTGTAAATGCTTAAATTTCCCAAATAAGGGAAAAATAAAGAGACTCCTTTCAGTTTTGATACAATAGTTTCAAAATTTGAGAGGAGCTTTTTATATGAATCGACATGCAATCCAGTTGATTAGTCGTGGTGCTATTAATAAAATAGGGAATATGCTCTATGATTATGGAAACAGTGTTTGGTTGGCGTCAATGGGAACGATAGGGCAGACTGTTCTTGGGATTTATCAGATTTCTGAACTCGTCACATCGATTCTGGTCAGTCCCTTTGGCGGAGTGATTTCAGACCGCTTTTCGCGTCGCAAAATTTTGATGACGACGGACTTGATTTGTGGCGTTCTTTGCTTAGCTATTTCTTTCATCAGAGATGATAGCTTGATGATTGCTGCCTTGATTTTTGCCAATATTGTTCAGGCGGTTGCCTTTGCATTTTCTCGTACAGCCAACAAAGCCATTATAACTGAGGTTGTAGAGAAAGACGAGATAGTGACCTATAACTCTCGCTTAGAGCTCGTTTTGCAGGTTGTAGGCGTTAGCTCCCCTGTACTTTCTTTCATCGTTTTACAATTTGCCAGTCTCCATATGACGCTTGTTTTAGATGCAATTAGTTTTTTCATTGCATTTACCTTAGTAGCTTTACTTCCCCAAAAAGAGACTCAGGAACAAGTGAAAAAGACTTTCTGCTGGAAAAATATTTTTGCTGATATGAAAGAAGGACTCGGCTATATCTGGCACCAGCAAGAAATCTTTTTCCTTTTGGTAGTTGCTTCCAGTGTTAATTTCTTTTTTGCAGCTTTTGAATTTCTCCTCCCTTTTTCAAATCGACTATACGGGGTAGAAGGAGCTTATGCAACTATTTTGACTATGGGCGCTATTGGTTCGATTATCGGAGCTCTTCTAGCTAGCAAAATAAAGGCAAGTGTTTATAATCTTTTGATTTTATTGGCCTTGACTGGAGTTGGAGTTTTTATGATGGGATTACCACTACCAGCTTTTCTTTCCTTTTCTGGAAATTTAGTTTGTGAACTGTTTATGACGATTTTTAATATTCACTTTTTTACTCAGGTGCAAACCAAGGTTGAGGGGGAATACTTGGGAAGAGTTCTAAGTACAATTTTTACCTTAGCCATTCTATTTATGCCGATTTCAAAAGGCTTTATGACAGTATTACCAAGTGTTCATCTCTCTTCTTTCCTGATAATTGGAAGCGGGGTTATTGTCCTGTCTTGTTTCTCCCTCATTTACGTGCGAAGTCATTTTAAAAAAGAGTTATAATTTCTTTTTTTTAGAAAATATTTCACTACGAATCATTTTTCAGTCCTTCTCTATTGTGAGGAGGGCTTGCTTTGTGGTAAAATGGGATTATGAATGAAAGAATGAATGAGTTAGTTGCCTTACTTAACCGCTATGCGACCGAGTACTATACGAGTGACAATCCCTCGATTTCAGATAGCGAGTATGATCGCCTCTACCGAGAGTTGGTCGAATTGGAAGCTGCCTATCCAGATCAAGTTTTAGCGGACAGTCCGACCCATCGTGTTGGTGGTAAGGTTTTAGATGGTTTTGAAAAATACAGTCATCAGTATCCTCTATACAGTTTGCAGGATGCTTTTTCACGTGAAGAGTTAGAAGCTTTTGATGCGCGTGTTCGAAAGGAATTACCCCAACCGACCTATATTTGCGAACTGAAAATCGATGGTTTGTCTATCTCGCTTACGTATGAAAAGGGAATTTTGGTAGTCGGTGCGACACGTGGAGATGGATCTGTTGGTGAAAATATCACCGAAAATCTCAAGCGCGTCAAGGATATTCCTTTGACCTTGCCAGAAGAACTTGATATTACTGTTCGTGGAGAGTGTTACATGCCACGCGCTTCGTTTGATCAGGTTAACCAAGCTCGCCAAGAAAATGGAGAGCCTGAATTTGCCAATCCTCGTAACGCAGCTGCAGGAACCCTCCGTCAGCTGGATACAGCAGTAGTGGCCAAACGCAATCTTGCGACTTTCCTCTATCAAGAAGCCAGCCCTTCTACTCGTGATAGTCAAGAAAAAGTCTTGGAGCATCTTGAACAGCTTGGTTTTGTAGTTAATCCTAAACGAATATTGGCTAAAAGTATAGATGAAGTATGGGATTTTATCCAAGAAGTAGGACAAGAACGAGAGAAACTGCCTTATGATATCGATGGGGTGGTTATCAAAGTCAATGACTTAGCAGGTCAAGAAGAACTCGGTTTTACCGTTAAAGCACCCAAGTGGGCAGTCGCCTATAAATTTCCCGCTGAAGAAAAAGAAGCCCAACTACTCTCAGTTGACTGGACAGTAGGCCGTACTGGAGTTGTCACGCCAACTGCCAATCTGACACCTGTTCAGCTTGCTGGGACCACTGTTAGCCGTGCGACCCTACACAATGTAGACTATATTGCTGAAAAAGATATTCGCAAAGGCGATACGGTTATTGTTTATAAGGCTGGAGATATCATTCCTGCTGTTTTGCGTGTGGTAGAGTCCAAGCGTGTTTCTGAAGAAAAACTAGATATTCCATCAAATTGTCCAAGTTGTGACAGTCCCTTACTTCATTTTGAAGATGAGGTTGCTCTACGTTGTATCAATCCTCGCTGCCCTGCCCAAATCATGGAAGGTTTGATTCACTTTGCCTCTCGAGATGCCATGAATATTACAGGACTTGGTCCATCTATCGTTGAAAAGCTTTTTGCTGCCAATTTAGTCAAGGATGTGGCGGATATCTACCGTTTGAAAGAAGAAGATTTCCTCCTTTTAGAAGGTGTCAAGGAAAAGTCTGCTTCTAAACTGTATCAGGCCATTCAAGCATCCAAGGAAAACTCTGCTGAAAAGCTCTTGTTTGGTCTGGGAATTCGCCATGTCGGAAGCAAGGCTAGCCAACTCTTGCTCCAACATTTCCACTCTATTGAAAATCTAGCCCAAGCTGATCCTGAGGAAGTAGCAAGTATTGAAAGCTTGGGTAGTGTAATTGCGCAAAGTCTTCAGACTTATTTTGCTACAGAAGGATCGAAGATTCTCTTAGACGAGTTGAAAGAAGCTGGAGTTAATCTGGACTACAAAGGACAGACAGTAGTGGCAGATGCGGCCTTGTCAGGTTTGACAGTTGTATTAACTGGTAAATTGGAACGTCTCACGCGCTCTGAAGCCAAAGGCAAACTCGAAAGTCTGGGTGCCAAAGTCACAGGCAGTGTTTCTAAGAAAACGAATCTTGTCGTAGCAGGAGCAGATGCAGGAAGCAAGCTCCAAAAAGCACAAGAACTTGGTATCGAAGTTCGAGATGAAGCTTGGTTAGAAAGTTTGTAAAGAATAGTTGAAAACTAGATGTTAGATAGTCTGAAACTATCTCTCCTGATGTATTTTTATATCTATTAATGCTATTCTCTATTGTACTGAAATTCCCGCTAAATTCTTCAGCACCACATAAAAAAATTAAAATTGAAATTAGGAATTAGGAAAAGAAATGTATAGATACCCAGTAGTCATCCATTTTCACCGAAAAAATGGGGATTATAATGCTTGTTCATTCAGTAGAAAACAGGCAGATGTTAAAGAAAATTTGTATTATGAAAATGACTATTTTGGAGCAAAATTCTCCTTTACAGTCACAAGTACAGAAAGGCTCGATACTCTGACCTTTTCTGTCGAAATAGATGGAAAGACAAAAGATTATCTCCTACGGTTTAACTACTATCCACTGTTGACTGAGGTTTGGATTTTGGATGGTGATGAGATGGTTTATTATTCTGAAAATCCAGCCATTGCAAGTCCTTGCTATAAAGATCGAAACCCGTTTGCTTTTGATAAAGCCTTTCACAGTGAAAGTTTTGATCACCATTGGGGATACCAAGGAGAGTTGGGTTATAGTATCTCTGACTACCAGACAAGCTTTAAACTCTGGGCTCCAACAGCTACAGCAGTCCAAGTTGTTGTTTATGAAAATACCAGTAACGATGCTCCGATTTGGAAAACCTATAATCTAGAGCGTGGGAATAGCTATTCATATAGTCATAAGTACAATACCATTGGTGTTTGGAGTGTAGACCTGGATGAAAATCTTGCAGGTAAAGCCTATCAGTATCAGATTGAGTTTCCGCACCACCAGACCTTGACACGAGATCCATACACTATCGCTACAAGTCCTGACGGGAAACGTTCTGTCATCCTCTCTCAGCAAGATAGACAAGCAGAAGGATTTAAAGTCAAACATGGGACAGACGCCCCTTGGCGTTTGGAAAATCCATGTAAAGCCGTTATCTGTGAGATGCACATTCGTGATTTTACAAAATCGCCGACATCTGGAGTTCCAGAAAACCTTCGAGGGACCTTCCTTGGGGCTGCCCAGACTGGAACGGTTAACCAGTATGGTCAAGCAACAGCCTTTGATTATATCAAACAACTTGGCTGTAATTATGTTCAACTCCAACCAATCTTTGATCGACATAAGGAATACGATGAGGATGGAAATGTAACCTATAACTGGGGCTATGACCCTCAAAACTACAATGCACCAGAACCAAGTTTCTCTAGTAATATAGATGATCCTGGACAGGTTATTCGAGACCTCAAGACCATGATTCGGGCATATCATGATGCGGGAATCGGTGTCATTATGGATGTCGTTTACAACCATACCTTCTCAACGGTTGATGCACCTTTCCAAACAACTGTTCCCGATTATTACTATCGTATGAATCCAGATGGAACCTTCCAAAACGGCACAGGTGTTGGAAATGAAACCGCAAGCGAACACGAAATGTACCGCAAGTATATGATTGACTCACTCCTTTATTGGGTGAAAGAATACAATATTGACGGTTTCCGTTTCGACTTGATGGGAATTCATGATGTTAAAACCTTGCAGGCAATTCGTTGGGCGCTAGATGAGGTTGATCCCCGTATTATAACTTATGGAGAAGGCTGGGATATGGGAACAGGTCTTGCACCTTATGACAAGGCCAAGAAGGACAATGCCTACCAAATGCCAAATATCGGCTTCTTTAACGATGATCAGCGTGATGCGATCAAAGGAGGAGAAGTTTATGGTGCAATCAAGTCAGGATTTGTAAGTGGTGCAGCCACCGAACCAATCGTAGCTAAGGCTATTCTTGGTAGCAGAGAGTTGGGCTCTTATCTGAGTCCAAACCAGGTTCTCAACTATGTTGAAGCTCATGACAATTACAATCTTCATGACCTGCTGGCGACGCTTCATCCTGATCAAAGTTCAGACCAGATTATGCGCAAGGTTGAGACAGCGACAGCAATGAACCTTCTCATGCAAGGAATGTCCTTTATGGAAATTGGCCAAGAATTTGGTCGAACCAAGTTAATTCCGACAGGTGAAGATGGACAACTCACTCCCGCAGACCGAGAACGTGCTATGAACAGTTACAACGCTCCAGATAGTGTCAACCAGGTCAACTGGGATTTAATCAATGAGAGACAAGAGAGCATTGACTTTATTCGCCAGATTATTCGCCTAAAAACACAAACGCGTGCTTTCTCTTATCCTACATACGAAGAAGTTTATCGTCATGTCTTCGTCCATACAGCTGCTGAAAATAGTGGGTGGATTGTTTACGAAATTCATGGTGGAGCAGAGCACTTATTGGTGGTATTCAATGCCAAGGGAACTTCCTTCTACTTTGAAAATGCGGGAAATCTTGAAATGCTGGTGTCCAATAGTCGTTCTAAAGAGTCTAATGTGATTGATGATATCAGCGTTGCAGTCTTGAAGGTACTTTCATAGTAAATGCAGCAAAAAGGTTTAGTTAAAGCTAGACCTTTTTTGATTTTTATTTAAAAACCAATATCTAATAGGAATAAATTTCAAATAATTTGAAGAATCAAGTTTGTGAAAAAAATATCAATATTTTCCAAAAAGGGGTTGTAATTTTCTGAAAATTTGATAAAATAAGTTTTAATCATTTTCAGGAGGAAGAGAATTTGACAAATTATCAGAATTTAGTGAATGGAAAATGGAAATCATCGGAGAATGAAATTGCCATCTATTCTCCCATCAATCAAGAAAAGCTGGGTACAGTACCCGCTATGAGTCAGGCTGAAGTAGATGAGGCTATGAAAGCTGCGCGTGCAGCTCTCCCAGCATGGCGTGATTTAGCACCCGTTGAGCGTGCAGCCTATTTACATAAGACAGCAGACATTTTGGAACGCGATAAAGAAAAAATTGGTACCATTCTTGCCAAAGAGGTTGCAAAAGGGATTAAAGCAGCAATTGGAGAAGTAGTACGTACAGCAGAATTAATTCGTTTTGCTGCCGAGGAAGGTCTCCGTATCACTGGACAAGCAATGGAAGGTGGCGGTTTTGAAGCTGCAAGTAAAAATAAACTAGCCGTTGTTCGTCGTGAGCCAGTTGGAGTCGTCTTAGCTATTGCACCATTTAACTACCCAGTCAACCTTTCTGGATCTAAGATTGCTCCGGCATTGATTGCCGGAAATGTCGTTATGTTCAAACCACCAACACAAGGATCTATTTCTGGACTCTTGTTGGCTAAAGCATTTGACGAAGCCGGAATCCCAGCAGGTGTCTTTAACACCATCACTGGACGTGGTTCTGAGATCGGAGACTACATCATCGAACACAAGGAAGTGAACTTCATTAACTTTACAGGTTCAACACCGATTGGGGAGCGTATTGGTCGTTTAGCTGGTATGCGCCCGATTATGCTGGAACTTGGTGGGAAAGATGCAGCAATTGTTTTAGAAGATGCAGATTTAGAAAATGCAGCTAAGCAAATCGTAGGTGGAGCCTTTAGCTACTCTGGTCAGCGTTGTACTGCTATCAAACGTGTTTTGGTTGTGGAAAGCGTAGCAGACAGATTGGCTGAATTGCTCCAAGCTGAAGTTGCTAAGCTAACAGTGGGCGATCCATTTGACAATGCTGATATCACACCTGTTATTGATAATGCTTCAGCTGATTTCATCTGGGGATTGATTCAGGACGCTCAAGAAAAGGGTGCCAAAGCGCTCAGCCCAATCAAACGTGAGAACAATCTCATTTGGCCAGGACTTTTTGATTATGTCACAAGAGATATGAAATTAGCCTGGGAAGAACCATTTGGACCAGTTCTCCCAATTATTCGAGTTGCAGATTCTAATGAAGCGCTAGAAATTGCTAATGAATCTGAATTCGGTCTTCAATCTTCAGTCTTTACAAATGACTTTAAGAAGGCATTTGAAATCGCTGAAAAACTTGAAGTTGGTACCGTTCATATTAACAATAAAACACAACGTGGACCAGATAATTTCCCATTCCTTGGTGTAAAAGGTTCTGGTGCAGGAGTACAAGGAATTAAATATAGTATCGAAGCGATGACAAATGTTAAATCCGTTGTTTTTGATGTGAAATAATTTATAAAATCAGGAAAATAACTTCCTGGTTTTATTTTTTTAAAAAAATACAGTAGAAAATTGATAAAAAACGAATATTCTGGTATTATAATAAAAAAATATATGGAAATTGTTTCGTGTTCTATTTTCTGGATATCTTTTTTAAAATGCTAGGTTATTTTTTGAAGACTTTCATACAAAAATATGATTTCCTTCGTAAATTACTTGAAAGTTATCTTAAAAGAGTGTATAATAGAATTATAGAAAACGCTTACAAAAAAGAAAGGGGATTGAATGAATAATCAAGAAGCATTAAGAACCTTTACTACAGGTGAGAACTTTCACCTCCAGCATTATTTAGGAGCGCATAGAGAGGAGAAAAACGGAGAAATAGGCTATACCTTTAGGGTTTGGGCCCCGAATGCACAAGCAGTTCATCTAGTTGGTGATTTTACTAATTGGGTTGAGAATCAGATTCCCATGGTTCGTAATGAAGCAGGTGTTTGGGAAGTCTTTACAAGTCAAGCCCAGGAAGGTCAGATTTATAAATATCATATCACGCGTGCAAATGGTCATCAGATTATGAAGATCGATCCGTTGGCAGTTTATTTTGAAGCTAGACCGGGTACAGGAGCTGTTTTGACCAATATCCGTGAAAAGAAATGGAAAGATGGACTTTGGTTAGCACGTCGCAAACGTCTGGGATTTTTCGAGAGACCAGTTAATATATACGAGGCTCATGCAGGGTCTTGGAAGAGAAATCCAGATGGTAGCCCCTATACGTTTTCACAACTGAAAGACGAGTTGATTCCATACTTGGTTGAGATGAACTATACACATATTGAGTTCATGCCTTTAATGGCTCACCCACTTGGATTGAGCTGGGGCTATCAACTTATGGGTTACTTTGCTTTTGAACATTCCTATGGTACACCTGAGGAATTCCAGGATTTCGTTGAAGAGTGCCATTTAAATAACATCGGTGTAATTGTGGACTGGGTTCCAGGTCATTTCACTATCAATGATGATGCTCTTGCTTATTATGATGGAACTCCGACTTTTGAATACCAAGATCACAACAAGGCCCATAACTACGGTTGGGGAGCTCTTAACTTTGACCTTGGGAAAAATGAGGTCCAGTCTTTCCTGATTTCAAGTATTAAATTTTGGATTGATTTTTACCACTTAGATGGTATTCGGGTCGATGCAGTGAGCAATATGCTGTATCTAGATTATGATAATGCTCCTTGGACTCCAAACAAAGATGGTGGAAACCTTAACTACGAGGGTTATTATTTCCTTCAACGTTTGAACACCGTTATCAAGCTTGCTCATCCAGATATCATGATGATTGCAGAAGAAAGTTCATCAGCAACAAAGATTACTGGTATGAAAGAAATGGGCGGCCTTGGCTTTGACTATAAGTGGAACATGGGCTGGATGAACGATATTCTTCGTTTCTACGAGGAAGATCCGATTTACCGCAAGTATGACTTTAATCTTGTGACTTTCAGCTTTATGTATGTTTTCAATGAAAACTATCTCCTGCCTTTCTCACATGATGAAGTAGTTCATGGTAAGAAGAGTATGATGCATAAGATGTGGGGGGATCGCTACAATCAGTTCGCTGGTCTGCGCAATCTCTACACCTATCAAATTTGTCATCCAGGTAAGAAACTTTTGTTCATGGGTAGTGAGTACGGGCAATTCCTCGAGTGGAAGTCCGAGGAGCAGTTAGAATGGTCTAATCTAGAAGATCCAATGAATGCCAAGATGAAGCATTTCACTTCACAACTGAATCAATTCTATAAAGACCATCGCTGTCTTTGGGAAATTGATACTAGTTATGATGGTATCGAGATTATCGATGCTGATAATAGAGATCAGAGTGTCCTTTCCTTTATTCGTAAGGGCAAGAAGGACGAAATATTAGTCTGTGTCTTTAATATGGCACCAGTTGAACGTAAGGACTTTACGATTGGTTTACCTGTTGCAGGTATTTACGAAGAAGTTTGGAATACAGAACTAGAAGAATGGGGAGGTGTGTGGAAAGAGCACAATCAAACAGTTCAGACTCAAGAAGGCTTATGGAAAGATTATGAGCAGACTTTGACCTTTACCCTGCCTGCTATGGGGGCAAGCATCTGGAAGATCAAGCGTCGTTTGAAACCAACCAAGAAAAAAGAATAATGGACTGATGATTATAATTTTTTAGATTTTAAAAACGGATTTACTTGTATTGGACTTGAAACACAAGAGAAATGGATTTCCTATTATTTTTATAAAAAGTTTGACTTCCGACCTTCTTTCGATTTTAACGTTCACATGTCTTTATAAAGGAGTAGAAAATGAAGAATGAAATGCTAGCTTTGATCCTTGCGGGTGGGCAAGGAACTCGTCTCGGAAAACTCACTCAAAGCATTGCCAAACCGGCAGTGCAATTCGGTGGGCGCTACCGTATCATTGACTTTGCTCTTTCCAACTGTGCAAACTCTGGAATCCATAATGTTGGTGTGATTACTCAGTACCAACCTCTTGCTTTGAATAACCATATCGGAAATGGCTCTAGCTGGGGATTGGATGGTATCAATTCAGGTGTCTCTATCTTACAACCTTATTCAGCCAGCGAAGGAAACCGTTGGTTTGAAGGGACTAGTCACGCTATCTACCAAAACATTGACTACATCGACAGTGTTAATCCTGAGTATGTTTTGATTCTTTCTGGTGACCACATCTACAAGATGGACTACGATGATATGCTTCAGTCCCATAAGGATAATAATGCCAGTTTGACAGTAGCTGTCCTAGACGTACCTCTCAAAGAAGCTAGCCGTTTCGGTATCATGAATACAGATGCCAATAACCGTATCGTTGAATTCGAAGAAAAACCTGCGCAACCTAAGTCTACAAAGGCTTCTATGGGGATTTATATTTTTGACTGGAAACGACTTCGCAATATGCTTGTTGCTGCTGAAAAGAGCAATGTGGATATGTCAGACTTTGGGAAGAACGTTATCCCTAACTATCTCGAGTCCGGTGAAAGTGTCTATGCTTATGAATTTAATGGATACTGGAAAGATGTTGGTACGATTGAGTCACTTTGGGAAGCCAATATGGAGTACATTTCGCCAGAAAATGCCTTGGATAGCCGCAATCGTCAGTGGAAAATTTACTCAAGAAACTTGATCTCACCACCCAACTACTTTGGAGCACATGCACACGTTGAGGATTCATTGGTCGTGGATGGCTGTTTTGTAGATGGAACGGTTAAACGTTCGATTCTTTCAACAGAAGCACAGGTTCGTGAAGGAGCCGAGGTCGTTGATTCTGTCATCATGAGTGGGGCTATTATTGGCCATGGAGCAAAGATTACTCGTGCTATTATTGGTGAAGGTGCCATTATTGCAGACGGCGTAGAGATTGACGGAACTGACGAAGTACAAGTAGTAGGATACAATGAAGTAGTGGGGGTAGCAACAGATGAAGATTGATAAATATTCAGCCATTTTAGGAAACACAGTTGGTTTTCATGATATGTCAACGTTAACAGAACACCGTCCGGTGGCTAGCTTGCCTTTCGGTGGGAAATACCGTTTGATTGACTTCCCCCTTTCCAGTCTTGCAAATGCAGGTGTTCGTAGTATCTTTGGTATTTTCCAACAAGATAATATCAGCTCTGTATTCGACCATATCCGTTCAGGTCGTGAGTGGGGCTTGTCCACCCTTCTAAGTCACTACTATCTAGGAATTTACAATACTCGTGTTGAAAGCAGTACAGTTGGAAAAGAGTATTACCAACAACTTCTTACCTACTTGAAACGTTCAGGTTCAAACCAAACCGTTTCGATTAACTGCGATGTGCTGGTGAATATTGACTTGAATCAAGTCTTCCACCTACACAATACAACGAAAGGTCCGATCACAGTTGTATATAAGAAACTTCCGAAGAAAGACATTTCAGATGTGAATGCTATCTTGGAAATTGATGAAACAGACCATGTTCGTTCGCACAAACTCTTTGATAACAAATCTACGGATGAACTCTTCAACATGTCTACAGATATCTTTGTTGTGGATACTCCTTGGTTGATTGAACGACTTGAAGAAGAGGCTCAGAAAGAATATCCTGAAAAGTTACGCTATGTTCTTCGTGATTTAGCTGCAAAAGAAGGAGCTTTTGCTTACGAATACACAGGCTACTTAGCGAACATTCATTCTGTTCAGTCCTATTATCAAGCAAACATCGATATGCTTGAATCTAAAAAATTCTACTCTCTTTTCTCACCAAATCAAAAGATTTATACAAAAGTTAAGAATGAAGAACCAACCTACTATGCGAATACTTCAAAAGTAAGAAGTTCTCAGTTTGCTTCTGGTAGTATCATTGAGGGTGAAGTAGTTCAGTCAGTCCTATCTCGTAACATTTATGTTCATAAAGATAGTGTGGTGAAAGACAGCATTTTATTCCCTCGAGTTGTGATTGGTCAAGGTGCTCAAGTTGAATATGCCATCCTAGACAAAGGTGTTGAAGTTGCGGACGGTGTTGTCATTCGAGGAACAGCAGAACATCCAGTTGTAGTGAAGAAGGGTGAAACAGTAACAGAGGACATTTATTCATGAAAATTTTATTTGTAGCGGCAGAAGGAGCCCCCTTTTCAAAAACAGGTGGTTTGGGCGATGTCATTGGCGCACTTCCCAAATCACTTGTAAAAGCGGGGCACGAAGTTGCAGTTTTCTTGCCTTACTATGATATGGTAGAAGCTAAGTTTGGAGACCAGATAGAGGATGTTCTCCACTTTGAAGTTAGTGTAGGATGGCGTAGACAGTACTGTGGTATTAAGAGAACGGTCTTGAATGGGGTTACCTTCTACTTCATTGATAATCAATATTATTTCTTCCGCGGTCATGTTTACGGGGATTTTGACGATGGTGAACGCTTTGCCTTTTTCCAACTGGCTGCTCTTGAAGCCATTGAACGCATCGGCTTTATTCCTGACCTTCTCCATGTTCATGATTACCACACAGCAATGATTCCCTTCTTGTTAAAAGAAAAGTACCATTGGATTCAGGCATATCAAGGAATCAGAACAGTTTTAACTATTCATAATTTGGAATTTCAAGGTCAATTTTCTGAAGGAATGTTGTGGGATTTGTTCGGTGTTGGGTTTGAACGCTATGCTGATGGCACCCTGCGCTGGAATGATTGTCTCAACTGGATGAAAGCAGGGATTCTCTACGCGGATCGTGTCTCAACCGTTTCTCCTAGCTATGCGCACGAGATTATGACCAGTCAGTTTGGTTGCGGTTTGGACCAGATTCTTCGGATGGAGTCAGGTAAGGTTTCAGGTATTGTCAATGGTATTGACGCAGATCTTTATAATCCTCAAACAGACCCACTTTTAGACTATCATTTTGATAAGGAAGATTTGTCTGGAAAAGCTCAAAACAAAGCAAAATTGCAAGAGAGAGTTGGGTTACCAGTGCGAGCAGATGTTCCTCTAGTTGGGATTGTCTCTCGATTGACACGCCAAAAAGGTTTTGATGTTGTGGTAGAAAGCTTGCATCGTTTCTTACAGGAGGACGTTCAAATAGTCCTTTTAGGAACAGGTGACCCAGCTTTTGAACATTCCTTCTCTTGGTTTGCTCAAGTCTATCCAGACAAGCTATCAGCAAATATCACTTTTGACGTCAAACTTGCTCAAGAAATCTACGCAGCTTGTGATCTCTTCCTCATGCCAAGTCGTTTTGAACCATGTGGCTTGTCTCAAATGATGGCGATGCGCTATGGAACTCTACCATTGGTTCATGAGGTTGGTGGACTAAGAGATACAGTTCAATCCTTCAATCCAATCGAAGGAACTGGAACTGGATTTAGCTTTAACAATTTAACACCATACTGGCTTAACTGGAGTTTCCAAACAGCCTTGGATGTTTATAAGTACCAGCCGGAAGTTTGGAGAAATCTACAAAAACAAGCTATGGAATGTGATTTCTCATGGGATACAGCCTGCAAATCTTACCTGGACTTGTACCATAGTTTAGTCAACTAATAGATAAAATCGTATGATTCTTTCATACGATTTTTGGGCTGTTTAGAAAAGAGGAGAAGTGATGACTCAAGTAATGGGGCTCTGTGCTATGGACGTTGACGGCACCCTGATAGCAGAAGAGGTGATTGATCTTTTAGGAAAAGAAGCAGGTTGCGAAGAAGAAATATCGCAGATTACAAGCCAGGCAATGCGAGGCGAACTGGACTTTGAAACAAGCTTACGAGCGAGAGTGGCTTTGTTAGAAGGTCTTCCGGTTTCGGTCTTTGATACTGTCTTCAAATTCATTCATCTGTCCAAGAATGCCCAAGAATTTATCTCCATACTTCAAAAAAATGGCATTCTAGTCGGTCTAGTGTCTGGTGGATTTGCACCAATAGTTGAGAGATTAGCAGAATCCCTTGGTATCTCCTATTTCTCTGCCAACCAGTTAGAAGTCAAAGACGGTTTTTTAACAGGAAAATTAGTTGGTGAAATTGTGACAGGTCAAGTAAAACAAGATACTCTTGAGAAATGGAAAAAAGAACTGAAACTTCCCAAAGAAAGAACGATTGCCATCGGTGATGGTGCCAATGACCTCTTGATGTTAAAGTCAGCAGGTCGCGGTATAGCCTTTTGTGCCAAGGAGGTCGTAAAAGCAGAGATAGCTTGTCATGTAGATACGAGGGATTTTTTGGAAGTTCTACCTTTGATTGATTTCTTAGAATGAGAGGAACTATGAAAATTGTAATTGCACCCGATTCTTTTAAAGAAAGTTTGACGGCAGAAGAGGTCGCTCAAGCTATAAAAATAGGTTTCGAACAGTCAATAGCGGATGTAGAATGTCTGCTTTGCCCTGTAGGTGATGGTGGGGAAGGAACCGTAGATGCTATCCGACATTCTCTTGAACTAGAAGAAAAATGGTTCCAAGTGACAGGACCTTTTGGCTCAAAAGAATCAATGCGCTACTTTCAAAAAGGCCAAATAGCGCTCTTTGAAGTTGCTGACTTGGTTGGTTTAGGAAAGATTCCGCAGGAGAAACGAAATCCCCTTCACATCCAAACCAGAGGTATCGGAGAGTTGATTCGCCATCTCATTGATCAAGGGATGAAAGAAATCTATATCGGAGTTGGTGGTACGGCTAGTAATGACGGTGGAATAGGCATTGCTGCTGGTTTAGGTTATCATTTTTATGATAAGAATGGAAAAGAATTGCCAGCTTGCGGTCAGACTTTGCTTGAATTCGAGTTAGTTTCAAATAGCAAGTTGTATAAGATACCTGAAGATGTAAAAATTCGCATTTTAGCAGATGTCGTGAGCCCTCTATGTGGTCTTCAAGGAGCGACCTATACATTTGGAAAACAAAAGGGCTTGGATCCTGCTTTGTTTGAGACAGTAGATTTGGCTATACAGCGGTTCTATGAAAAATTTTCACCATCAACCCTCTCTCTTAAAGGAGCAGGAGCTGGGGGTGGGATTGCGGCTGGGCTCTGTGCCTTTGCTGAGGCCACTATCGTATCTGGGATTGATACTTGCTTGGATTTGATTGGCTTTGACAAGAAAGTTACAGGGGCTGACTTGGTTATCGTTGGGGAAGGTAGACTGGATAGTCAAAGCTTTGTTGGAAAAGCTCCTATTGGTGTAGCAAAAAGAACCCCTAATGGAGTTCCTGTTATTGCTATTTGTGGTAGTCTTGCTGATGATTTACCTTCCCTACCATTCGAAAATATACAAGCAGCCTTTTCTATTTTAGAAAAAAGTGAACCTTTGGAAGACAGTCTGAAAAATGCAAGACTCTATTTGGAGCACACATCTACTAATATTGGTCGTTTATTAAATATGAGAAATCATTAACCAAACCATTTTTTCCAGATAGATTTTTTAGGAGCTTCTGCCTTTTTCTCCTCCCAGAGGTTTGAGAAAGCAAGTCTAAGGTCTTTTTCGTCTACTTGAACAGGTTCATTTGTATGAATGACAAGACCAAAAGGAGAGGTGATATGATCATCTGAAACAATAGTCGCCTGACAGTTGCTTTCTTTTGCTTGTTTTAAGTAAAAGACCTGTTTGTCAAACTCGATATTTGGTGAGATTTTCACAAAAAGTATCGCTACCTTTTCTTGAAAACCCTCTAAAATAGAGAAAAATCCATGTTCTAATTCAGAACTATTGGCAGTACTGATATCCGCGTAGCCAAGAACTCTTTCCTCGAAAGTGCCGAGATAGCGGCGTTGTTCGTCAGGGTTTAATTTCGGCCCACCATGAGTTTTTTCTAGTAGTTGTTTTGATAAATCTGTCATAGTTTGATTGTACCATAATTCAAGTTGAATTCCAAAATAAAATCTCCTTCAAAATATGAAAGAGATAAGATGATCTAGTTATTTTTCTTTACGTAATCTACAATGTCTGCAACCTTTTTATCAAGATCAGCAAATACAGTGAAATTTTTAGAAATCAAGTATTTATTAAGTTCTTCTTTGCTTGAACCTGTTTCAGAACTCCCATCGGAGTTATTAATTAAATATGAACCATTTGCATAGAGGATGACATTGTCATCAGAAGGAAGTTGAATGGTATAAGAGCCACCACTATCTTTTGAGACAAAACTACCGTCAGTACCATGGTACTGATAGGTCTTGTCGTTGTCAAGATAAATAATTGATGAACCGTCTTCTTGTAAAAATGTAAAATCTTTACCGTTTGTTCCAATTACACTACCATCAGTATAAGTAATAGTTGAAGTACCATCACTGTTCTTCTCTACAACCTTACTATTATTGTTAGCACAGGCAGTAAGTAAAATAACTGATATAAATAAAGCAATTAATAAGAATTTCTTCTTCATTATTAGTCTCCTTAATATTTTTCTTATAGTATAGTATCAAATTTAACTCAATTTTTAAAGTGAATAAAGTATTTGATATGGAATTGTAAAATACTAACACTTGTGACATATATTTTAAATTACTTGTAAAATTAAAGGTAGAACTTGTTTAATCGACATAAATGAATTATTATTTTGATTAATATTAATAAAGGTTATAACGATTTCATATTCAAACAAGTTGATAATTTTAAGTGGATAAATAGGAAATTGTGAAAGCGATTACTTTATAAAGTTAAGGAAAATTTGCACAAAGATAACGTTTTTCCTTGAAAAAGGCGTGTATTTGAGGTATCATAGAGGTGTAAAAAATTTAACTCAAAGGAGAGTAAAAAATGTCAATTATTACTGATGTTTACGCTCGCGAAGTCCTAGACTCACGCGGTAACCCAACACTTGAGGTAGAAGTTTATACTGAATCAGGTGCTTTCGGACGTGGTATGGTTCCATCAGGAGCTTCTACTGGTGAACACGAAGCAGTTGAACTTCGCGACGGTGACAAATCTCGTTACGGTGGTCTTGGTACACAAAAAGCTGTTGACAACGTAAACAACATCATCGCTGAAGCTATCATCGGCTACGATGTACGTGACCAACAAGCTATCGACCGTGCTATGATCGCACTTGACGGTACTCCTAATAAAGGTAAATTGGGTGCAAACGCAATTCTTGGTGTGTCTATCGCTGTAGCTCGTGCTGCTGCTGACTACCTTGAAATCCCACTTTACAGCTACCTTGGTGGATTCAACACTAAAGTTCTTCCAACTCCAATGATGAACATCATCAACGGTGGTTCTCACTCTGACGCTCCAATCGCTTTCCAAGAATTCATGATCGTACCTGCTGGTGCACCATCATTCAAAGAAGCTCTTCGTTGGGGTGCTGAAATCTTCCACGCACTTAAGAAAATCCTTAAATCACGTGGTTTGGAAACTGCCGTAGGTGACGAAGGTGGATTCGCTCCTCGTTTCGAAGGAACTGAAGACGGTGTTGAAACTATCCTTGCTGCGATCGAGGCTGCTGGATATGTTCCTGGTAAAGACGTATTTATCGGATTTGACTGTGCTTCGTCAGAATTCTACGATAAAGAACGTAAAGTTTACGACTACACTAAATTCGAAGGTGAAGGAGCAGCTGTACGTACTGCTGCAGAACAAATCGACTACCTTGAAGAATTGGTAAACAAATACCCAATCATTACTATCGAAGATGGTATGGACGAAAACGACTGGGACGGTTGGAAAGCTCTTACTGAACGTCTTGGTGGTAAAGTTCAATTGGTTGGTGACGACTTCTTCGTAACAAACACTTCTTACCTTGAAAAAGGTATTGCAGAAGGTGCTGCTAACTCAATCCTTATCAAAGTTAACCAAATCGGTACTCTTACTGAAACATTCGACGCTATCGAAATGGCGAAAGAAGCTGGTTACACTGCCGTTGTATCACACCGTTCAGGTGAAACTGAAGATTCAACAATCGCTGACATCGCAGTTGCAACTAACGCAGGACAAATCAAGACTGGTTCACTTTCACGTACAGACCGTATTGCTAAATACAACCAATTGCTTCGTATCGAAGACCAACTTGGTGAAGTAGCTGAATACCGTGGATTGAAATCATTCTACAACCTTAAAAAATAATCGTTGATTTAACAACGTTTTTAGCCCCTCGGATTTTTTCCGAAGGGCTTTTTTTCTGTTCAGGGGGCAAAAAGGGGGCTGAGATTATGGTATAATAGACAAAAACACTTGTATTAGAAAGAAATTATGTCTAAAGAAATTGATATTGAGTACTATCACCAACTAGCCTTGCAAAAGCAAAAAGAGCACCGAAAAGTCTTAGCCAATCTAAAGAAAAAACCTCCTAAAAACTTAGATAAGATAGCCCAGCAAATTCACCAAGAAGTTTTTTCTGAGATTGATTGCACTGCCTGCGCTAACTGTTGCAAGACTTTGGGGCCCGACTTTAAAGAAGCAGATATTACCCGTATTGCCAAGTACTTTAAGATGAAATTACCGGCTTTTGAAGCGGAATTCCTTCAGGTGGATGAAGATGGTGATAAAGTTTTCAAATCCATGCCTTGCCCCTTTCTAGGAGGAGACAATCTCTGCTCCATCTATGACGTTCGTCCCAAGGCCTGTCGTGAATTCCCCCATACAGATCGTAAAAAGATCCACCAAATCAACCATTTGACGATTAAGAATACCTTGACCTGCCCTGCAGCCTATCTCTTTGTTGAGAAATTAAAAGATAAGTTATAGAATTTACACCTTTAAATCTTGTACAAAGATTCTAGGGTGTAAGTATCTTGTATTTGTTAGAATATAGATAGAATTGAACACGGCCTAAAAGCTATGCGAAAAAGAAAAAATTACCTAGAATCAGAAGAACCAGCGTTAATTTTCCTATTCACACTTTGTTTTTAACGGCCTTAGTATCTTTTATGAGGTGAAAAAGAATATGATGCATCAATTCAATCAAACCATGGATTATTTGGAGCAGCAGCTGACTGGAGAAGTGGATATGAAAAGATTTCAGCAGCTATCAGGCTATTCTTATCCTCTTTTTAGCAGAATCTTTTCCATCATGGCTGATATGACATTAGCAGAATACTTGCGCAATCGCAGGCTATCAGAAGCTGTGACAGACTTGCGGGAAAGCTCTGACAAAATCATTGACATAGCAATGAAGTACGGCTACGAATCTGCGGATTCCTTCAGCGCAGCCTTCAAGAAATTCCATGGGGCAACACCCTCAGAAGTTCGAAATGGAAAACCTTATCGGGTTTTTCCTAGACTTCAATTATCCTTAAAGATTACAGGAGGAAAGAACATGGATATCAAGATTCAAAAGAAACCTGCATTTACCGTTGCAGGTGTTCTATTGGAAGCTATTGACAATAGCAAATGCCCGTCTGCTTGGGAGCAACTCTATGCAACTCACAGTTTTGAAAGCCTAGAAGGTTTGGGTAGCGGTCAATCCTTTGGCGTCTGCTCGGATGTCAAAGAAGGTGAAATTATCGACTATATGGCTACTTACGATGTGACGGATAAAGTCAAAGCAGAAGAGCTAGGTCTGTCCATCAAAGATATCCCAGCCGCTGAATATGCTATCGTACCAGTCAAAGGTCCTATACCAGCTAGCATTCACAATGCTTGGAAATATGTTTTGGAAGTCTTTTTCCCAGAAACTGGTTATCGCCATTCAGGAGCCCCAGACTTTGAAGTTTATTTCGAAGGAGATATGTCGTCACCAGACTACCAAATGGAACTCTGGATACCAGTGATCAAGGGCTAGATCATTTTCTGATTTTTTATAAAGATGCAAACCGAACTCTGTAGAAAGAATCTCTACAGAGTTTTTAATTGTTGACATTCATGACTATAAATCACAAATACCCATATTTTTTGTTTGGATTTTATTGGGCATGCGAATAGTTTTCTCGGTATAATAGTCCCATAGAAGATAAGGAGGCAGGGATATGCAGATGTATTTTGGAGATGTGTCACTTTGCTATAGTTATTCATTGGCAATGGCACTGGATGCCTATGGTTATGACTTTAAAGCAGAGTTTTTAGAGGCAATCATGGTAATGGGCAATGGCGCTAGTATCGTAAAGGAAGATGAACAACACCCTCTAGTATTCTTTGATAATGGTATGCCAGATCTTTCTATCTCTCATTCTTTAAAAATACTAGGGTTTGACTATGAGGATTTCTATCTAAAAGATGGAGCTGAAGTAGATTTAGAAGAGATTAAAGGAAAGTTGGAAACCTTTCTGTCCAATGGACCTGTCGTACTGGGACCTCTTGATATGGGGCATCTGACCTACAATCCCAATCACACAATCCTTTATGGTGTGGATCATTTTGTAACCGTGTATGGTATTGATGAGCAGTACCTTTATTTGCATGATCCAGCTGGTTTTGCCTGTATGAAGGTTGCTTTTAATGACATACTAGAAGCCTGGAAGGCAGAGGCTATTGACTATAAGCGTGGAGCTTATTCCATGTGGGGAAATTTTAAGAAGGTCAAGAGTCCTAGTCAGTCTGAAATCTATCAGGAAACAGCAAGGATTATGAAAAACCGATATCTGAATGGTCAAAATGGTGTTTTGGAATGCTATGCAAAATCAGTTGCTGAAAACGGCTTAAATACCGAGCAAAAACAATTGCATCAGTATTTCAGCTTTAAACTTGCTGCTGTTCGAAATCTCTATCTCAGTAAGTTCTTAAAAGATCATGATCCAGAAGGGGCAAGATTAAAAGAGGAATTGGCTACTCTATTTGGTCAAGCCCACCTTTCATGTTTAAAAGAAGATTACCAAGAACTGTCCCACTTGCTCTATCAGATAGCAGAAGTGGACAGTCTCTTTAAAGATTTATATGTAAAGTAGTGACTATAAGCATAAAAAATAGTTAGTAAAAGCAGTTTTTCGTAAAATGAAGAACTGCTTTTTGATTATGGTATAATGAAGTAAGAAAATAGCTTATTCTAGTTGAAAATGAAGGGAGAACTCCTATGCCTAGACCAAAAACAAAAGAGGAATTAGTGCTAGCCTCTAAGGAAAATTATGAGAAGCTCAATCTCCTCATTTCTCAGTTGAGTCAGGAAGAGTTGATGATTCCATTTGATTTTTCAAAAGACCAAAAGAAAAAAGAAGCTCACTGGAAAAGAGATAAAAATCTACGGGATGTCCTGATCCATCTCTATGAATGGCATCAGTTACTTTTGAGCTGGGTTTATTCTAATCAAAAGGGTCTTGAAAGACCTTTTCTCCCTGAACCTTATAATTGGAAAACTTACGGGGAGATGAATGTCGCTATTTGGAAGAAGCACCAGAAAACGTCTTTAGAAGAAGCGACTAGACTACTAGAGCAATCGCATGAAGAGGTTTTAGAGTTGATGGAAGGCTTTAGCAATGACCAACTCTTTACCAAAGGTATCTATAAATGGACGGGAGGGACAAGTCTAGGTTCCTACTTTGTCAGTAGCACCTCCAGTCACTATGATTGGGCTATCAAAAAACTTAAAGCTCATCAGAGAAATTGTAAGTGTCGCTAGTTGAAGTGTTATTGAAATTCAGAAAAGGTTCTTCTAAGTTTCGAATAGCTTCATTCTCGTGATTTTAGAGCTATTCTAGCTTTAGAATCCTTCTAAAATTAAAATTTAGGGTTATCATAAACTTAGAATAGCACTAAAACATTTATATCAATGCAATTCTAAGTTTAGAATCACACTGATATTAAAGGGATTGAGCTGTTCGATTTTTAGAATGCCTTTATTCTGTGAAATGTTGACTAGAAAATGCTTAGATTAACTTTTTTCTGATATAGGATGATAGATGGGTGAGATGATGAATATACAAAAAGAGAAAGTTAGAAAAGAGTTAGTGTCCCTCTGCTTGGGAGAGCTTGCAGCCGCTCTATCCTTTTGGTTGTGTTTTTTCCTTTTGAAAAATCGGCTTGGTGATTGGATGAGTCTAATTACCATTCTCTATCCTTTGTCTTTACTGACATTTATATTGCTTCAAGGCTCGACCTATTGGGCAATTTTGATTAGAAGACTGTCAAATCCCCAGTTCGGAAATGGAAATATTCCAAAAATATATGGTGTTCTCAGAATACTAGACCTTGTTTTACTTATTTCAGGCTTTCCTTTTATTGTCTGGTACTCACAGAGTGTTCGAGTGGCTATTATAGCCACACTAATACAGCTTTTTGCCCTTATCGAATGGGTTAATTATTTCCTCCTACGTTTATCCTATAGTCTGAACCCACTTGTTTTATGGAAACGAATTACTAAGGGAAAACTTGAAAAGAGTAGAATAGCCAAGGAGTTGGGGTAAGGGAGAATGAATGTATGTTTTAGATACTATCAATATAAAACTTTAGTTGACGTTAAATAATATTAAAAATGAGTAGGAGAATATCTATGTCTGTAGGGTTAATGGTTGGTTATAATTGGTGGACTATAGGAGAAGGGAGTCTTTTTAATTCATTCTTTTCGACTATTTATGTTCGCTTAGAAAATAATGAGTGGGGAAGTAGATACCCAGTAATAATGAATAAGCTTTACTGGGGAGATGTTCCTTTTGAATCTGTTGAAAGAGGAATAGAGGAGTTGTTATCTATCCAAGAGGAGTTGAAAAAATTTCTCCCTCAGGATGTTATATGGGATTTTGAAGATTTGTCACTCACTCCTCCTTGGGGAAATAATATCGCAGAGCATATAACAAATTTATCGCATTATTTCATAACGAGTTCCGGAAAAGATTTAATAGAAGTTTTGCTGACTAGTTTTAGCTTTTCACTTGAGCACGGTCAAAATGTGAGTGTAAAAAGTATTTGAAACTCAATAAATCAAAGATTCATTTATGCTATAATATTCTTAATGAATTTTCAGAAAGGAAACTCAATGCCCTACAAATTTCTACTCTTCGATCTTGACCATACTCTTCTTGATTTTGATACTGCTGAAAATGTGGCTCTGACACAACTTCTAAAGGAAGAAGGAGTTGCGGATATCCAAGCCTATAAAGACTATTACGTTCCTATGAACAAGGCTCTCTGGAAGGACTTGGAGCAAAAGAAAATCAGTAAACATGAACTGGTTAACACGCGTTTTTCTCGTCTATTTGCCCATTTTGGACAGGAAAAAGACGGTAGGTTGCTTGCCCAGCGTTACCAATTTTACTTAGCCCAACAGGGACAAACACTTTCGGATGCTCATGAACTCTTGGACAGCCTCATCGAACGTGATTATGATCTGTACGCTGCGACAAATGGCATTACTGTCATTCAGACGGGTCGTCTGGCTCAATCAGGTCTGGCTCCCTATTTCAACCAAGTCTTTATCTCCGAGCAATTGCAAACGCAAAAGCCTGATGCATTATTCTATGAAAAAATCGGTCAGCAGATTGTAGGATTTAGTAAAGAAAAGACGCTGATGATCGGAGATTCCTTAACGGCTGATATTCAAGGAGGCAATAATGCAGGGATTGATACTATCTGGTACAATCCTCATCACCTCGAAAATCATACACAAACCCAGCCAACTTATGAAGTTCATTCTTACCAAGACTTGCTGAATTTTTTAGATGCTTTGTAGTGATTTCCCTAAGAGGTGTTGATATGGAAACTAAAGTCATTGAAGAGATTGATAACTTACTAAATCTCATCGAGCAGTATCAGTTAAAAGGTGTGGTTGCCCAAGTAAATTCGTTAAAAGAGTTAAAGTATATCATAAGCAATCATATAGAGTTAAGTACTCGAGAGAAGATGAATATCCACCATTCACTCTTTCTTCCTAGGGGTGGCTTATCTGAACTCTACTATATGGATGCTAATTTTGAACGGATGAAGTCTGTAAATAATCAACTTTCCTATGCTATTGATACAATCGAAAAGTTTTTAATGGCTGATTGATACTGTGAATACTAATGTCAAATAACAGGGTCAATAACAGTATATATAAGAACTGTAAAAAGTGGTTTAGATAGCCACTTTTTGCTATAATAGAGGCAGTAAAAACGAAGGAGTCGGCGATGCAACACTCATCATGGCATGCTTTGATTAAGGAGCAATTACCTGAAGGTTATTTTGGGAAAATCAATCAATTTATGGAACAGGTCTATGCTCAGGGAATTGTCTATCCACCTAAGGAAAAAGTTTTTCAGGCTCTCTTGACTACACCACTTGAAGAAGTGAAGGTGGTGATTCTAGGGCAAGACCCCTATCACGGGCCAGGTCAGGCGCAGGGCTTGAGTTTTTCTGTACCCGATGCTATTCCAGCGCCACCGTCCTTGCAAAATATCTTGAAAGAATTGTCAGATGATATCGGGGTTAAGAAATCTCATGATTTGACGTCTTGGGCTAAGCAAGGAGTCTTACTTCTTAATGCTTGCTTGACGGTCCCTGCTGGTCAGGCAAATGGTCATGCTGGGCAGATATGGGAGCCTTTTACTGATGCCGTGATTCGGGTTGTCAATAATCTAGACAGACCTGTAGTCTTTGTACTCTGGGGCGCTTATGCACGCAAGAAGAAGGTCTTGGTTACCAATCCTCACCACTTGATTATCGAATCAGCCCATCCTAGTCCTTTATCGGTTTATAGAGGATTTTGGGGTTCCAAGCCTTTTTCCAAGGCCAATGCATTCTTAATAGAGACAGGACAAGAGCCAATCGATTGGCTTAGATAAGGAGATAATATGCCTCAGTTAGCGACGATTTGCTACATTGATAACGGAAAAGAACTGCTCATGCTCCATCGTAATAAGAAGCCCAATGATGTCCACGAAGGCAAATGGATTGGTGTGGGTGGTAAGCTAGAGCGAGGAGAGACGCCTCAGGAATGTGCGGCACGTGAAATCCTCGAAGAAACAGGTCTGAAAGCCAAGCCCGTGCTAAAAGGCGTTATCACTTTTCCAGAATTTACACCAGATTTAGACTGGTACACCTATGTTTTTAAGGTGACGGAGTTTGAGGGTGACTTGATTGACTGCAATGAGGGTACCTTAGAATGGGTTCCTTATGATGAGGTCTTAAGCAAGCCGACTTGGGAAGGTGACCACACCTTTGTTGAGTGGCTTTTAGAGGACAAACCCTTCTTCTCAGCTAAGTTTGTTTATGATGGGGATAAATTGTTGGATACCCAAGTTGATTTTTATGAATAAAGGAGTAGAGCTATGTTACTAATCAAAAATGGTCGTGTCATGGATCCCAAGTCTGGTCTGGATCAAGTCTGTGATGTTTTGGTCGAAGATGGAAAGATTATCAAAATTGCCCCTGAAATTAAGGAAGAAGGAGCAGAAGTGATCGACGCTACTGGTCTTGTAGTTGCGCCTGGACTAGTCGATATCCATGTTCATTTCCGTGAACCTGGTCAGACCCACAAGGAGGACATCCATACTGGGGCACTAGCGGCTGCTGCAGGTGGTTTTACAACGGTTGTTATGATGGCTAATACTAGTCCAACCATTTCGGACGTAGAAACTTTGCAAGAAGTTCTTCAGTCAGCTGCCAAGGAAAAAATCAATGTCAAGACAGTTGCGACTATTACCAAGAACTTTAATGGCCAAGACTTGACAGACTTTAAGGCGCTTTTAGAAGCAGGTGCGGTTGGTTTTTCTGATGACGGTATTCCGCTTGAGAGCAGTAAAGTGGTCAAGGAAGCCATGGAAGAAGCTAAAAAACTTAATACTTTTATTAGTCTTCATGAGGAAGATCCAGGTTTGAATGGGATTCTTGGATTTAACGAAAATATCGCTAAGGAACATTTTCATATCTGTGGAGCGACTGGGGTGGCTGAGTACGCTATGATTGCGCGTGATGTCATGATTGCCTACGCAACCAAGGCCCATGTTCACATCCAGCATTTGTCTAAGGAAGAAAGTGTCAAGGTAGTGGAATTCGCTCAAGGTCTGGGTGCGCAAGTCACAGCAGAAGTAGCACCACAACATTTCTCTAAGACAGAAGCTCTTCTTTTAACTCAAGGAAGCAATGCCAAAATGAATCCGCCGCTTCGTTTGGAATCAGATCGTCGTGCCGTGATTGAGGGTCTTAAGTCAGGTGTTATCACAGTTATTGCGACAGACCACGCACCTCACCATGCAGATGAGAAAAATGTAGAAGACATCACCAAAGCGCCATCTGGTATGACAGGTTTGGAAACCTCTCTTTCTCTTGGTTTGACTTATTTGGTGGAAGCTGGTGAGTTGAGCTTGATGGAATTGCTTGAAAAAATGACTGTCAATCCAGCCAAGCTTTACAACTTTGAAGCAGGTTACTTGGCTGAGAATGGTCCAGCGGATATCACTATCTTTGACGCTAAGGCTGACCGCCTTGTGGACTCCCATTTTGCGTCAAAAGCAGCTAATTCCCCATTTATCGGTGAAACTTTAAAAGGGCAGGTTAAATATACCATCTGCAAGGGACAAATTGTCTACCAAAACTAGATGGGATTCTGCTCTAGAAACTATAAGAATAGAGAGCGTATATGTATCCAACCCATCAATTTAAAGACAAGTTTGTCTTATTTCTTAAGATATTTTTCCCTATTCTGATCTATCAATTTGCCAATTATTCTGCCTCTTTTGTTGATACAACCATGACTGGGCAGTACAATACCATGGACTTGGCGGGGGTGTCAACCGCAACGAGTCTATGGAATCCTTTCTTTACTTTTTTAACAGGGATTGTTTCGGCCATGGTTCCCATCATAGGCCATCATCTGGGACGGGGCAAAAAGGAAGAAGTAGCATCTGATTTTTACCAATTTATCTACTTGGCTTTCGGACTGTCTTTGGTCTTGCTTGGAATGGTAGTATTCTTAGCGCCACCTGTCTTAACCAACATCGGACTAGAAGCTCAAGTGGCGGCAGTTGCAGTTTCCTATCTTTGGTACCTGTCTATTGGAATTATTCCCTTGTTGCTGTTCAGTGTCATTCGCTCTTTGTTGGATTCTCTTGGATTGACCAAGCTATCTATGTACCTCATGCTCCTATTACTTCCGCTCAATAGTAGTTTTAACTATCTCTTGATATATGGAGCTTTCGGTTTCCCAGAGCTTGGTGGCGCAGGGGCAGGGCTAGGAACTTCGCTAGCCTATTGGGTTTTATTGGGCATTTCCCTGCTTGTTTTGTTCAAACAAAAAAGATTAAAAGCGTTACATCTTGAAAAACGGATTCCACTCAATATAGATAAAATCAAGGAAGGTGTTCGGCTAGGTCTACCAATCGGGGGAACCGTCTTTGCTGAAGTAGCTATCTTTTCTGTGGTTGGCTTGATCATGGCTAAGTTTTCATCGCTCATCATCGCTAGCCACCAGTCAGCTATGAATTTTTCGAGTCTCATGTATGCTTTTCCTATGAGTATTTCCTCTGCTATGGCGATTGTTGTGTCTTACGAGGTTGGGGCTAAACGTTTTGAGGATGCAAAAACCTATGCTCGTCTGGGGAGAATAACTGCCCTTATTTTTGCAGGTCTTACCCTGTCCTTTCTCTACATTTTTAGAGATCGTGTAGCAAGTCTATATGGAAATGACCCTCACTTCATTGAAACCACGGCTGTTTTCCTGACATACAGTCTCTTTTTCCAGCTAGCTGATACCTTTGCGGCTCCGCTCCAAGGAATTTTAAGAGGGTATAAGGATACTATCGTTCCTTTCTATCTTGGATTAATCGGGTATTGGGGAGTAGCGATACCACTAGGATATCTACTAGATCAGGTAACTGATTTAGGGGCATTTGCTTACTGGATTGGGTTGATTGCCAGCTTGATTGTTTCTGGTTGTTTGTATCAATGGCGTTTGCAAACAATTATGAAAAGATTTGAAGTTTCCAATGTCAAATAAACTTTGTGAAAAAATAATCTAACCAAAGAAAATCCCTGTTAAAACGGGGATTTATTTTTTTACCTTGTGAAATTTTATCGGTCATATACTTTGACAGTGTATACTAAAAAAGGTAAAATAGTAAGGTAAGTACAAAGTTAGAAAGGCAAGATTATGTCAACTTTAGATAAGAATCTTTTGCTAGAGATGTTCCGTAAGATGGAAGAAATCCGTCGCATGGACTTAAAAATTGCTCAGTTAGTGAAAAAGGGAAAAGTCCCTGGTATGACTCACTTTTCTGTTGGAGAGGAAGCTGCTAACGTCGGAGCTATGCTGGCCCTCAATCCAGATGATCTGATTACCTCAAATCACCGTGGTCACGGTCAAGCTATCGCCAAAGGGATTGACCTCAACGGAATGATGGCTGAAATCCTTGGGAAATACACTGGAACCTGTAAAGGAAAAGGTGGTTCCATGCACATTGCTGACCTTGATGCTGGTAACCTTGGTGCCAATGGTATCGTAGGTGGTGGTATGGGAATCGCTGTTGGTGCAGCTCTCAGTCAGCAAATGCAACATACTGGTAAAATCGTTGTCTGCTTCTTTGGAGATGGCGCGACCAACGAAGGTGTTTTCCACGAAGCAGTAAATATGGCTTCTATCTGGAACCTGCCAGTCATTTTTTACTGCATTAACAACGGTTATGGGATCTCTGCGGATATCAAGAAAATGACCAATGTGGAGCACATCCATCAACGTAGTGCTGCTTATGGAATTCCTGGAATGTTTATCGAAGATGGAAACAATGTCATCGATGTTTATGAAGGATTTAAGAAAGCTGTAGATCATGTTCGTGGTGGCAATGGCCCAGTCTTGATCGAAAGTGTAACCTATCGCTGGCTTGGTCACTCATCATCTGACCCTGGTAAATATCGTACCCGTGAAGAAGTGGAATTGTGGAAACAAAAAGACCCAATCGAAAACCTTCGCAAGTACCTCGTTGAAAATAATATTGCAAGTGCTCAAGAATTGGAAGAAATCCAAGCACAAGTCAAGGAAGCAGTGGAAGCTTCTGTTAAATTTGCAGAAGAAAGCCCATTCCCACCACTTGAATCAGCATTTGAAGATATTTACGCAGACTAAGGAGAAAGAGATAAAATGGAAACAAAAACAATGTCGTTCCGCGACACCATTATCCTTGCTATGTCTGAGGAAATGCGTCGCGATGAAAATGTGTTCTTGATGGGAGAAGACGTCGGTGTCTTTGGAGGAGACTTCGGAACTTCTGTTGGAATGCTCGAAGAATTTGGTCCAGAACGTGTTCGTGACTGTCCGATTTCTGAAGCAGCAATTTCTGGAGCAGCAGCAGGAGCAGCCATGACAGGACTTCGCCCAATCGTCGATATGACCTTCATGGACTTCTCGGTCATTGCCATGGACAATATCGTCAACCAAGCCGCTAAAACACGTTATATGTTTGGCGGTAAAGGTCAGGTTCCAATGACTGTCCGTTGTGCAGCTGGTAATGGAGTTGGTTCTGCGGCTCAGCATTCGCAATCACTAGAGTCTTGGTTTACTCACATCCCTGGTCTTAAGGTTGTAGCTCCAGGTACACCTGCGGATATGAAAGGACTGCTCAAGTCTTCTATCCGTGATAACAACCCTGTTATCATCCTTGAATACAAGTCAGAATTTAACCAAAAAGGGGAAGTGCCAGTTGATCCAGACTACACAATCCCACTTGGAGTTGGTGAAATCAAACGTGAAGGTACAGATGTAACAGTCGTTACTTATGGAAAAATGCTTCGCCGTGTGGTTCAAGCTGCTGAAGAATTAGCAGAAGAAGGAATTTCTGTTGAAATTGTGGACCCACGTACCCTTGTTCCTCTTGATAAGGATATCATCATTAACTCAGTGAAGAAGACTGGTAAGGTCGTTCTGGTCAACGACGCCCACAAAACAAGTGGCTATATCGGAGAGATTTCAGCAATTATTTCCGAATCAGAAGCATTTGATTATCTAGATGCACCAATCCGCCGTTGCGCTGGAGAAGATGTGCCAATGCCTTACGCACAAAATCTAGAAAATGCAATGATTCCAACAGTTGAAAGCATCAAAGATGCAATCCGTAAGACTTATAACAAAGAATAATACATAATATAAGTTATGTAAATGAACTAAAAAAGACGAGAAACTTTGTATCTTTTAGGTGCAAAACTCTTTTCGTCCTTGATATCATAGATTAGAGCACGGGCTAAAAGCTCGGAAAAAAGATAAATCTCCTTGACTTCATCGAAGTCTGCGTTGATTTCCGATTTTTCGGTCGCTTTTAAACGCCCTTTGCATCATGTAATTGAATTCGGACGGAGGTCTTCGAAAAAAAGATAGATTTCCTTGTGTTCATCGAACACATCGTCAATCTCCTATTTTTTCATTGCCCTCTTCGTCCTTAATATCTTAGTATAGAATTGGAGAGGTCATGGCTGATGACAAGCTAAGAGCGACTCCTGCGGCTAGAAAGTTAGCGGATGATCTAGGGATCAACCTCTACGACGTTTCTGGCTCAGGTGCAAACGGTCGTGTCCACAAAGAAGACGTGGAAACTTATAAAGACACAAACGTGGTTCGCATTTCGCCACTTGCAAAACGAATTGCCCTCGAACATAACATTGCTTGGCAGGAAATCCAAGGAACGGGTCACCGTGGTAAAATCATGAAGAAGGACGTTTTAGCCTTACTTCCTGAAAATATCGAAAACGACACCATCAAGTCTCCTGCTCAAATCGAAAAAGTGGAAGAAGTTCCAGACAATATCACTCCTTATGGTGAGATTGAGCGTATTCCAATGACACCAATGCGTAAGGTTATCGCCCAACGTATGGTTGAATCCTACCTAACTGCGCCAACCTTCACACTCAACTACGATGTCGATATGTCAGAAATGTTGGCTCTTCGTAAGAAGGTTCTTGAGCCAATTATGGAAGCAACTGGTAAGAAGACTACTGTAACAGACCTTCTTTCACTCGCTGTTGTGAAGACCTTGATGAAACACCCTTACATCAACGCTTCATTGACAGAAGACGGCAAGACCATTATCACTCATAACTATGTCAACCTGGCGATGGCGGTTGGGATGGATAACGGATTGATGACACCTGTTGTCTATAATGCTGAAAAAATGAGCTTGTCAGAGTTGGTTGTAGCCTTCAAAGATGTTATTGGCCGTACCTTGGATGGTAAATTGGCTCCGAGCGAACTCCAAAATTCAACCTTCACAATTAGTAACTTGGGAATGTTTGGCGTTCAGTCCTTTGGTCCGATTATTAACCAACCAAACTCAGCTATCCTCGGGGTTAGCTCAACAGTTGAAAAACCTGTAGTTGTCAATGATGAGATTGTCATTCGCCCTATCATGAGCCTAGGATTAACTATTGACCACCGTGTTGTAGATGGTATGGCTGGTGCTAAGTTTATGAAAGACTTGAAAGCCTTGATTGAGAATCCGATCTCAATGTTGGTTTAAGTCAGCTATTGTTTTTTTAGAGATTTAGATAAAGGAAGTAAGACATGGCCTTAGAAGTAATTATGCCAAAAGCCGGCGTGGATATGACAGAAGGACAAATCGTCCAATGGAATAAGAAAGTCGGTGAATTTGTAAAAGAAGGAGAAATCCTTTTGGAAATCATGACTGATAAAGTCAGCATGGAATTGGAAGCCGAAGAAGATGGATACTTGATTGCCATCCTCAAAGGAGATGGTGAAACTGTTCCGGTTACAGAAGTTATCGGTTACCTTGGTGAAGAAGGGGAAAATATCCCAACAGCTGGAGCGGCTGCGCCAGAATCAAAAACTGCACCTGCAGCTAGTGCCTCAAACGACGACGGTAAGAGCGATGATGCCTTTGATATCGTTGTGATTGGTGGAGGTCCTGCTGGATATGTAGCAGCCATTAAAGCTGCCCAACTCGGTGGTAAGGTTGCCCTTGTTGAAAAATCTGAACTCGGTGGAACTTGCTTGAACCGTGGCTGTATCCCAACTAAGACATACCTTCACAATGCTGAAATCATCGAAAACATCGGTCATGCAGCAAATCGTGGTATCGTCATCGAAAATCCAAACTTCACTGTTGATATGGATAAACTCCTTGAAACTAAGTCTAAGGTTGTCAATACCTTGGTAGGTGGTGTTGCGGGTCTTCTTCGTAGTTACGGAGTTACTGTTCATAAGGGAATTGGTACAATCACTAAAGATAAGAATGTCTTGGTAAATGGTTCTGAATTGCTTGAAACCAAGAAAATTATCCTTGCCGGTGGTTCAAAAGTCAGCAAGATTAACGTTCCTGGTATGGAATCTCCACTTGTCATGACCAGTGATGACATTCTTGAAATGAACGAAGTTCCAGAGAGCTTCGTAATCATCGGTGGTGGCGTTGTCGGTATTGAACTCGGTCAGGCCTTCATGACATTTGGTTCAAAAGTGACTGTTATTGAAATGATGGACCGTATCGTTCCAGCTATGGATGCGGAAGTTTCTAAGAATCTTCGCTTGATTTTGGAACGCAAAGGTATGACTATCTTAACAGGTACAAAATTGCAAGAAATCATCGAGGAAAATGGACAACTTCGTATTAAGGTTGAAGGAAAAGACGATATCATTGCAAATAAAGCTCTTCTTTCAATCGGTCGTGTGCCAGATCTTGAAGGTATTGGCGATGTTGAGTTTGAATTGGATCGTGGTCGCATCAAGGTCAACGAATACATGGAAACTTCTGTTCCAGGTATCTATGCACCAGGTGACATCAACGGTACTAAAATGTTGGCGCACGCAGCCTTCCGTATGGGGGAAGTTGCTGCTGAAAATGCCCTCAAAGGAAACCATGCTGTTGCTAAATTGAACTTGACTCCAGCAGCTATCTACACTCTCCCTGAAGTAGCAGCAGTAGGTCTGACTGAAGAACAAGCACGTGAGAAATACGATGTCGCAATCGGTAAATTCAACTTTGCAGCCAACGGTCGTGCCATTGCATCTGATGCTGCTCAAGGTTTCGTAAAAGTTATCGCTGATAAGAAATACGGGGAAATCCTTGGTGTGCACATCATTGGTCCTGCAGCCGCAGAATTGATCAACGAGGCATCAAGCATCATCGAAATGGAAATCACTGTTGAGGAAATGCTGAAGACTATCCACGGACACCCAACCTACTCTGAAGTGATGTACGAAGCATTTGCGGATGTTTTAGGAATGGCCATCCATTCACCTAAGAAAAAATAAAACGAAGATAGACTAGGCTGGAAAGATGTTTTCCAGTCTCTATCGTATAAAGGGATATCATGAAATATATTATCAATCATTCAAACGACACTGCTTTTAATATCGCCTTGGAAGAATATGCCTTTAAACACTTACTAGATGAGGATCAAATCTTCCTTCTTTGGATTAACAAACCTTCTATCATTGTTGGTCGTCACCAGAATACTATTGAAGAGATTAACCGTGATTATGTTCGAGAAAATGGTATTGAGGTGGTCCGCCGTATCAGTGGTGGTGGAGCTGTTTACCACGATTTAAACAACCTCAACTACACCATCATTTCAAAAGAAGATGAAAACAAGGCCTTTGACTTCAAGAGCTTCTCAACTCCAGTCATCAATACCTTGGCTCAACTTGGTGTTAAAGCCGAATTTACAGGCCGTAATGATCTAGAGATTGATGGCAAAAAATTCTGTGGCAATGCTCAAGCCTATATCAATGGGCGTATCATGCACCATGGTTGCTTGCTCTTTGACGTTGATTTGTCAGTTCTTGCTAACGCCCTCAAGGTTTCAAAGGATAAATTTGAGTCAAAAGGTGTCAAATCCGTCCGTGCCCGTGTAACAAATATTGTCAATGAATTGCCAGAAAAAATCACAGTTGAAGAATTCCGTGATTTGCTCTTGGAATACATGAAAAAAGAGTACCCAGAGATGACTGAATACGTTTTTTCTGAGCAAGAATTGGCTGAAATCAATCGTATCAAGGATACCAAGTTCGGTACTTGGAACTGGAACTACGGTAAATCACCTGAATTTAACGTCCGTCGTGGAACAAAATTCACCAGTGGTAAGGTCGAAGTTTTTGCCAACGTCATTGAATCAAAAATCCAAGATATCAAGATCTATGGGGACTTCTTTGGTATCGAGGACGTTGCAGCTGTAGAAGATGTCCTTCGTGGCGTAAAATATGAACGCGAAGATGTTCTTAAGGCACTAGAAACTATTGACATCACACGCTACTTTGCTGGTATCAGCCGTGAAGAAATCGCTGAAGCAGTAGTGGGGTAAGGAAAAAGAATCCATTTATGATGGATTCTTTTATTAGGGTTAAACTTAATAATCATGCTGATTAGATTATAATAGAGATGAAAAATGAAAAGGAGTTATTCATTAATGTTAGAAATTCCAGTAGAAAGCCTTAATCTATTTGAACAGTTAGACCGTAATGTTGTTGCTTTCTATAGAAATGAAGAAATTAATCAAACTGAAAGTTTAAATATAAGCATCACACAAGAACATTATGATATGAAATACAAAGAGCTTCAACCTTTAGGATACCAAGCTGTTCAAATAGCTCTGGGAATGGCTTTAGATAATGTAATCCAGCAAGCCCATTTTCAAAATCTTATAATTGGCGGTCTTCTCCCCGATGAAATCAAAGTAAACAAAGAAGACCTAATGTCTTTGAAGGACATTGTTGATAGTTTTTGTATTATGTTTGCTGCAGCAAATAACCGACTTGAAAATAGTAAGGCTTATGAATTTATGAAAGATAAGACAGTGTTCTTTATTGGTAAACTGTTAACTGACGATCTTAAAAATGGTGACGAAATTTCGTATATGGGAATCGAAAGAGAATCAGCTGATGGTACTTCTTATGAAGCAGTAAAATGTTTTCTAACTAAAGAGAGTGCTGAGCAGTACAATGATTCAAAAAAACCAGTAAGCCCAGCAAATCTAGCCTATCTGCAAGCCTTTTGGGGTAAACCAGTAATTATAGAGCCTCACCGTAACTACTGGATTGAGTTTAAATAAATAAAAAACGAAAGATAAAGGAATTGGTCTTTCGTTTTTTAGCAATAGTTGCTTTACATAATTTATAATATGTAACAATCATAAACTATCTAAAGCATTCTTTTGCTCATCGTTGACGATATGGGTATAGAGGTCAGTGACTTGTGTGCTAGCATGACCTAACTGATGGCTGACCAAAACTTGCGATTTAGTAGCATCATAGAGCCTAGTCGCCAGGGTATGGCGTAGTTTGTGGGGAGTTACACGGACTTTGAAATCCTCTGAGTACTTAGCAACCATTTTCTCAACACTAGAAGCATCGATACGATTGGGAGCACCACGATATAAGGTCAGAAATAATGCTGTATCTGTCTTTTCCGTCTTATAGCGTTGATTTCGAATGGCTAGATAATTTTCAAGATAAGGCTTAGCAAAGGCCGCGACATTGACAGAATCACGTTTGCCACCTTTTCGAGTGACATCAATGACCATCATTTTGAGATTGAGATCTCTTAGATCCAGATTAACAGCTTCAGATAAGCGGACACCAGACGCCAAGAGAAGGGCAATAATGGCTAAATCACGTTCTTTATTCTTATTAAATGATGAGAGAGCGCGATTTGAGAGCTGTTGTGGGTACTCCTGATCGATATAGGTTAGAAAACCCTCTGTTTCATTCCCTAGAAAGAGTTTTTGCTTGATGTTTTCAGCTCTAGCAGCAAGTGTTTCTTTCTTTTTCTTGGTTGAAACTTTCTTCATTACATTACGATAGAAATAAGGCTCCCCCTGGTCGTTTTCAACCTCTTCGGTCAGATACTTATAAAGACTGGAAAGTGCTGACAAGGTCCGATTGATGGTCGTCTGTGAAACGCCTTGTTTAGTTGTATTAGCATTCAGCAAAGGTCGTTCTCTTAGATATAGGATAAAGGATTCCATATCTTTTTTAGACATATTTTCCAAGACCGATAAAGGAATGTCAGACATTTTATCAGCATTTGAAACACCAGACTCCAAAACCCAGCTGAAAAATCGATCGTATTCCTTGAGGTATTCGTACAAGGTTGTAAAACTGTAGGGCACAGCAAGCTTAGATTGGTAGTATTCCAAGACATACCAGGGCATGATTTGTTTTAGTTTGTCGATTCGTTCTAGTAAAATCTCACGTTTCATGTATTTTCTCCATAATTAAGTCTACTAGTAGTATATCATAGACTCATATATTTTTCAAGAAAATTATAGTTTTTCGGAAAAATGTAACAAGAAACTTAAAACTAAAGTCTAACTTTCCCCCAGTTATCCTGAACCCTTTATTAAATTTCATCATACTTGAGCAACATATTCGGAATCTTTTCTTCAAGACTCTTGCGAACTTTACCTTTAATTGCAGTGTCCATTTGGCTGTTTATGCTTGTAATGGTTGATTTGGTTTCTGTAGCAATTTTCTTAGCTGCTTTATTAAAGTTATCTTTTAATTTATTTTTTGCTGTTATCGCTAACTTTGCTTCCGTAATGATTCGGTTTCTTTCCATCATACGATACATTTGTTTCAGTGCATACTGGTATTCTTCATCTGTGTAGTATTCATTCATTGGTGCTTGCATAATCTCTCCTTAATCTGTGAAATTTTTCATCTAAATCATTTCTTTTTTTGCGAAACTCGTTATCGTATTTTTCTCTCTCATCTTCGAGTTTAATCCTACAATCTCTGTATACTTGATTCGAAAAGTGTCTCAAATTTTCTATTTCTATAAAATAGTCTCTAACATCATCAGCCGTTGACGAAAATCTTCTCAAAATATGATACATTTTATCAACTTCTTCGGAAATTAGTTTTTCTAAGTTTGCATTTCGTTCGTCTAGATCATGCTCTTTGTTATCGAGTTCTTTCTTTTGTTGATAATATTGTTCTTCTAGATTAAACAGTTCTCTCTCTTTCTCTCTAATTTCCTCCCATTTCACATCTTTTCTTTCCATTGTCTGAACTCCTTGGCAAATTGTGTGTCTGTTGCTACTGTTTTTTCAATGACATTCTGTAATTGTTTGTCTAACTGTTCAAATGCTTGGGCGGAAGCATTCATCTTAGTAGCTGTTTGATTTGTCTCTGTCTGAAACGTATCGATAAACTGTGCTTGAGTAATACCTTGACTAGCAAAAATGGCATCAACCTCATAGGGAGCTAATGCTGTGTAGCTTGTAAAATCGATTTTTGACCAAATTTCTTGTAATTCTTGATTGGCTTTTTTGGCTAAGGCGCTCACTTCATCAGCTCCAGTTCTTGCTGCTGTAGCCATAGATGATGATAGGATAGAACCTTGAGCTGCATCTAAGTATATTTCCTCAGAACTACTAATACCACCTGATGACCATTTTGATTTCAAGTCCTTGTAATGAGCCATTCCTCGGAGACTGTTGGCATAGGCTCGATAAACGCCACTGATTAAGGGTTTTCCTCCTTTGCCATCTACAAGTTGACCAGTTACAGGATCAAACTCCCAATCACCTATATTGTGGCTAGTTCCGTCAAGCCAATATATGGTATCAGGCATTTCTAAAAATGATTTATTGAATAATTCAGGATGGTTGAAATCATTTCCAAACACAACAACATCATAATTCCTTCTATAATCTATAAACATAGCAGGATTTTTATCTATGAATGCTTTTTCCTCATTAGAAAGTGAATTATAAAAAAACCAAGCATTGAAGGTAGTCGTAGGGATGTGGTATTTAGCTCCTACCTTCAGCATATAAGAACCTTGTGAATAGCCAGATAGTTGACTGACTTCATATCGGGGATCATCCATAATTTCTTTTACAAATCGGTCTGCTACATAATATTGAGGGGATAAACCTGACTCTCTTTCTGCAACTGCTGTTCCGACATCAATCTTAGTAGGACTCCCAGGGTCCGTTCCCGCAGCAATCACAGCTACATTTTTATAATCTGGTTCACCGTTGACTATTGGTGCAACTGCCAGTCCATCAAAACCTGTTTCTTTGTGAGACTTAGTCGCAATAACACGGAATTCTTGACCATCGGAGGTGGTTATAGTGTTAGTTTCTTCAAAATCAGATGAAGAAGGATTCGGATTAGGAGCTTCTGTAACCAAAGGTTTATTATTTCTCTCAGCGTATTCAGAATTGACACTGTATACATTCTTCCCGTGGTTTAATTCATTAAGTTGTTTATCAGTATAATTAAATACCATTACTGCTCCCCTCTTTCTTTGTTAGAGTATGTAACCGTAACTGTATTAGTTGTTATTCCTTTTCTTCGGTTAAGAAAATCTCGCTGTCCATAAGTCATACGACCATTATAATTTTCTTTATCATCTAAGTTATGTGGAATTCCATAGAATATTTTTTCTCCATCTTCAAACAAAATATCAACCTTACAAGACCAGTCGCCAGGAGGGTTCGTATATGTTGGATTAGTAATTTCGATTTCTTCTATCCCTTGATAAGAATTCTTCAAGGCATTTACCAAACTAACTTCATATTCTCTATTTCGACGCTCTTCTTGGGATTTCCCTAACATGCTAAACATAAATATACCTCCTGCTGTGATAATTGCGAGTGACAAAACGATTAGTAATCTTTTGTGATTTTTTTTAGTGCTGGAATTGTTCATTTAAGCTTTTCTCCTTTTTCTTATTATACTATAAGATTTGTCTATATTACACTATAATAAGAAAAAACTATTTTAAATCTATCAATCATAGTAGGATTTCCTAGGTCCGTTCCAGTAGCAATCACAGCTATACTTTTATAATCGGGTTCACCGTTAACTATGGGAGCTACCGCCAAACCATCAAAACCTGTTCCTCGGTGAGACTTAGTCGCAATAACACGAAACTCTTGACCATCTGAGGTAGTTATGGTGTTGGTTTTTTCTAAATCATCAGGAGATATATTTTCAATGAGATTTGAATTGATATAAGTCCTACCGTTACGCTTAGCGAATTCAAGATTTACACTATATACAGCATAATCCCGATTCAAATTGTTTAACTGCTCATCTGTATAGGAAAATGTCATCATTGTTCTCCCATGCTATTATCTGAATATGTAACAATTACTTTTAAGTCGGTCACTCCTTTGTAATTGTTAAGGAATTGCCTTTTCTCATTGGTCAATGATCCTTGATAATTCTTTTTATCATGGAGTCCATGGCCTATCCTATACTTAGTTTTTCTTTCATCATTAAATTTGATTTCTACATCACAAGACCACGAACCTGGAGGAGTTGTATATTCTGGATTAGAAATTTTGATCTCTTCTATCCCTTCATAGGAATTCTTTAAGGCGTTTACCAAACTAACTTCATACTCTCTATTTCGACGTTCTTCTTGAGACTTCCCTAACAACCTAAACATAAAAACACCTCCTAATGTGATGAATACGAATAGTAAAACTATGAATAATGGTTTATAGCTTTTTCTTAATCTATTTTTACTCATTGTTATCTCCACTCCTCTCAGCATATTCAGAATTTACACTATAAACATTTTTTCCGTGATTTAATTCATTGAGTTGTTTATCAGTATAAGTGTATACCATTAATATTCTCCTTCTGAACCATCTGAATAAATAATTTTTGTGAGTTTACTAGTCTTACCAAAGTGACTATTTAAAAATTCTCGGTCCTCTTTTCTATTCTCTCTTTCTAAGGATACATCAGAAATACGTTTATCATTTTTTGAATAATTAATTTTATATTTTATGCTTCTCTCATTAAAAAATAGTTCAACTACGCAAGTCCAGCTTCCTGGCGGATTTGTGTAGTTTGCATTAGAAAATCTAATTTCTTCAATGCCCTCATAACTATCTTTTAAAGTTTCAACCAAACTAACTTCATATTCTCTATTTCGACGCTCTTCTTGAGACTTCCCTAACAACCTAAACATAAAAATAGCTCCTGCTGTGATGGCTACGAGTAACAAAACGATTAGTATCCTTTTATGGCTTTTTTTATTGCTGGAATTATTCATTTAAGTTTTTCTCCTTTTTCTCCTTGAAGACTTTTCGTTCACACTATAAACAGCATAATCTTGGTTTAAATTATTCATCAGTATAATGGAAATTCATCATAGTTCTCCTTGCTCGCTATCAGAATAAGTAATTCTCACTGACTTTAAAGTTTTCCCTCTATGAGTTTCTAAATACTGCCAATCTTCGTTTGTTTCTTGACGGCCACCATAATTGGTTTTATAGTTTAAATGATGATTAATTCCATATGAAAGAGTTCTTTCATCTTTAAATTTAATTTCTACATCACAAGACCACGAACCAGGAGGGCTTGTGTATTCTGGATTAGAAATTTTAATCTCCTCAATCCCTTCATAGGAATTCTTTAAGGCATTCACCAAACTAACCTCATACTCTCTATTCCGACGCTCTTCTTGAGATTTCCCAAACAACCTAAACATAAAAATAGCTCCTGCTGTGGTGGTTGCGAGTAACAAAATGATTAGTATTCTTGTATGACTTTTTTTAATTCCAGAATTATTCATTTATGCTTTTCTCCTTTTTCTTATTATACAATATTCTAATCATTCTTTACAAAGTAGGGGGTAAAAATCATACTATATACTGAAAATTAGATTTCTAATTCTTAAAAAACCAAATCTTTTTTGATTTGGTTTTGAAGATTTATATTAATTTTATTCATACCGATTATACTCATCTTTTTTATGTATTACCATATAGCAGGATACCAAGATGACGAAAATTTTGATTAGGTAGGTTTCGTATCGATTAGTATCTATTGTTATCTGAGACAAGACATTAATGATCGAATGTGTCATAACGCAAATCCAGAGATTCTTTGTTTTGATATAAAGAGCTGAGAGTATGAAAGAATTCGTCAGCAATCCAAATAAAAACGGTAGAGTTTGCAGTGTTGCTAGGGAGCCATCTATGTAAAAGAACAACAGATGCCAAAGCGCCCAGCTGAAAAAGGTTAAGATTGTTGAGTAAAAATATGGCAACTTTTCTTGTAAAATTGGTTGAAAAACATATCGCCATCCAATCTCTTCTATACCACCAAAGACAATAAATTTGAAGAACATCAAAAATGGGAGATACCAGCTAAATTCTACTATTTTCCCACCAAACATTAGAAAAGAAAAATCAAGGACAATAAGAAAAAAAGATAATAAATAATGTTTGTAACTGGTATGAATGTTAAAAAAATCGTTTACAATCTTCTTAAAATGAATATGAAAATAGTGATTTGCAACAATTATTCCCCAAAGAGCTGAAGAAATCCCACCTAAAATGATTCCTAAAATAGTTAATAGATTGGAATGAATAGAAAAATGATTCAAGAGAAAGAAAAGGAGACAAACTGATACTAACTGGCTAAATGTGCCTAGCAAATATACTGCAATTGCCTTATTTCTTTTCATTGAGAATCCTTCCAATAATATTTTACGTAAAATAAATTATGTAAACAAAGGCTTACAACAACAAATCTTTGACTTTTCCAATTTCACTTTTTGGAATCACTAGGTGAATCATATCACCAAGATACATTCTAGTTGATCCGTTAACGGTTTGGCTTTTGCCATTATGGACTTGGGTGGTGATGAGTACGTTATGTGGCAAGTTGAGCTCGTGAACCTGTTTTCCAGCGATTTTGTCAGATACAGGAATTTCAATGAGGGTGACTTCTCCTTCATCTGTCGCTTCTTCTGGCAGCATTTTTTCTAGCATGGCCTCATAGACTGGCGCACCTTTAAGTAGATCCATGACGATGTAAGCCACCAAGGTCACTAATCCAAGTGGCATGAGGTTGCGAATATCCCCAACCATCTCAGTTACGAGGATCATGGCAGTTAAGGGTGCCTTGGATATTGCCCCAAAGTAGCCACTCATTCCTAAAATGACAAATATAGGGAATTGCTCCTGACTGACAAGCCCAAGATTGACACAAATGACACCGACTAGGGCACCAAGTAAGGAACCAAGCGCCAGAATGGGAAGGAAAATTCCTCCTGGAAGGCCACTTCCATAACTAATCATGCTCCAAATAAAGCGGATCAAAAAGTAAGCTAATAGAACTTGGAAACTAAAATTTTGCTCAGTTAGGGAAAGAACAAGCTGATTTCCACCCCCAAGGATTTGTGGCAAGAAAATCCCGACTGGTATGATAAGGATAAAGGCTAGGATTGGATAATAAGCTTTATCCAAATGAATTTTTTGACCAATCCAGTCATAAATTCGACCAACATTGAGTACAGCTTTCTCATAGAGAAAACCAGAAAGCCCGAGAAAAACTCCCATAAGGAGATAAATCCAATACTGGTCTAGGGTCATGAGAGGAATGTTGTCTGGCATATCCAGTACGGGTGTTAAGCCAAATATGAGCAGAGAAACAAAGTTTGCTACGAGACTAGCTGCTAGAGTTGATACCCAGAAAAATCGTGAAAAATGGTGATAGACTTCCTCTACAACAAAGAGGAGACCTGCAATTGGTGCATTAAAGGCAGCTGCTAAACCTGCAGCTGCTCCACTGGCAATCAGGGAACGTTCCTCTACTGGGCTAGATTTGAGCCACTTGGCAATACCTTTACCACCAACTGCTCCAAGTTGAATACTTGGCCCTTCCCGACCTAACATAAGGCCACTGGCAATAGCAAGAATACCTAATACATATTTCTTCCAGAGGACACTCCACCAGTTGAGACTCATCAGTCCCTTTAGTTCAGCTTCAACTTGAGGAATTCCTGAACCCTTGATATCTTTTTCTGACCGAGTTAGTTTCGCGCTAAGCCAGCAAACTATTACATAAAATAGGCCAATGATAAAAAGATTGCGCACTAAGTGCGCTTGATCTTGATAGAGTCCTTGTATCAGGTGGAAGCCCTTTTCGATTAAGAAACGAAAAGATCCGACGATTAGCCCGACGACGAGACCAACAATGATTCCCCGTCCAACTTGGGATAATATGGTGCTTGAGGCAAAGGCAAATTCTTTCTTGGAACTGAGTGTTTCTGACTGTTCCTCCATAATCATTTCCTCTTACTTGTCTTTCTTAGTTGAAACCAGTGTTTTGACTGGTTCAAAACTGGTTCGGTGAATTGGGGTGACACCTAGTTTTTCTAGTCCTTCTAGATGTTTAGCTGTTCCATAACCTGCATTAGCTGTAAAATCATATCCAGGATATTGCTGATCATATTCCTTCATCAATTCATCCCGTGTCACCTTGGCTACTATAGATGCAGCTGCGATTGAGAGAGAGTTGGCATCTCCTTTGATGATTGCTGTTTGGGGAATCGACAACTCCAGTTTCATGGCGTCTATCAAGAGGTGCTCAGGTTTCGGACTGACCTGGGAAATTGCTTCCTTCATGGCCAGCTTGGTTGCTTCATAGATATTGACTTGGTCGATGACCTGATTATCCATGATACCAATACCGATTGCCAAGGCTTGATCTTGAACAGCATGATAAATTTCCAAATGTTTCTTTTTGGGGATCTTCTTGCTATCGTTGAGGCCTCTAATCTTACAATTTTTCGGCAAGATAACGGCTGCAGCGACTACAGGTCCAGCAAGAGGACCACGGCCAACCTCGTCAACACCTGCAATTAGAGTCAATCCTTGCTTATAAAGTTCTTTTTCATAAGAAAGCATAGTTTCCAGGCGAAGGTCTTCATCCAGTTCAGCCTGAATGGCTTTTTTACGTTTGCTGATTTCCTTTTGAACCCCAGAACGAGGATCCTTTTCCAGTTCAAGAAAAAGGGGATTGTCTAATTCTTTGACAGTGGCAAGAAGTTCTTTGATTTCTTTAATCGTCGTCATCGATGTCGTCCAATGTATCTAAGGTGTAGTTACCGAGCTTTCCATCACGGACTTCCTTGACGAAGAGGCTGTAAAAGCGGTCGTAATCATCTCGGAAACCGAGAGCACGGGTCATATCCATGATGATAACAGGTGCTTCTTCTTCTATCTTCATTTGTTTGAAGCGTTCAGCTAGCTTTTCTGGATAATGTTTTTTGAAATAATTGAGACCAAAAATGGTCACTTCATCCATTGGGAGTAGTTGATCTTTAATTGCTCCAGTCAAGGCTAGTTTCAAAGCAACGGTTTCGTCTTCGAACTTAGGCCAGAGAATCCCTGGTGTGTCTAAAATTTCAAGGTCTTTGTTGGTTTTGAGCCACTGTTGCCCCTTAGTAACACCTGGTTTATTGCCGACAACTGCAATCTTTTTCCCAGCCAAACGGTTCATGAGAGTTGACTTACCAGCATTTGGAATTCCGATAATCATGGTCCGCAAGGTTTCGATCTTGATACCGCGTTCTTTCTGGCGTGCAATCTTATCAGCCATGAGCTTTTTAGCAGCATCAGTAACAACCTTTACAGTTACTTGCTCTTTGGAGTTGATAGCCAGAGTTTGAATTCCCTGTGATTCAAAATACTGACGCCATTCTTTGGTCATTGCGGGGTCAGCAAGATCTGCCTTATTCAAAATCAAAAGTTTAGGTTTATCTCCCACAATCTTGGTTAACATAGGATTTTGACTAGATAAAGGTAGCCGAGCATCCACCAAAATCGTCACAAAATCAACAAACTTAAGATTCTCCTGAACTTGCCGCCGAGCCTTAGACATGTGACCCGGAAACCATTGAATAGTAGCCATAATATTTTCCCCTTCCGACTAAAAAAACGTAATAAAACGTTTTCTTTCTCACCATCTATTCTATCATAAATGAAGAACTTTTGCACAGGCTTTGACCACAATAAATGACAAATAGTATAGTTCCGACACATCCTTGATGCCAGTCAGGATTTACTTGACTTTTTTTGCCAATAGGTATATACTTAGTGTATACTAATTCGTGGAGGTAGAGCAATGAATACAGTAAAGACTCGGAAGGTTGGGAATTCGCTCACTGTGACCATTCCTAAAAATTTGGGGATGACAGAAGGTCAAGAAATGATTGTCTACAAAGGGATTGACGGAGTCATTGTCTTAGCTCCAAAACTGAAAGATCCTTTTGATGGGATTACTGATTTGAGAATGACGAATGATTTTGAAGGGGTAAGGTCACTTGATAGCGAAATCTGATTATATTCCTGAAAAGCAGGATATCATTTGGCTGGACTTTGATCCATCAGTCGGCCGGGAAATCCAGAAACGGCGACCTGCCTTGGTAGTTTCTAGGAGAGAATATGCCTTGCAAACTGGATTTGTGGCTGTCTGTCCTATCACTCACGGCCAACGTCGTTTGGCAGAGAAAGGCTTGCTCGTTCCTGTCTCGTCGGACAAGGTAGATGGCGCTGTCAATCCCTTTCAACTGTATACCTTTGATTTTCGGATGCGTAATGCTCAAAAAATAACAAGAATGGACACGCAGTGTTTTCAGAAAGTCGTCCAACTTTACCAGTACATCTTTGGAGATACATAAATCCTACCATGCATAGACAAGGTAGGATTTTTTCTATATGAGTAACCTATTTAAGAACGGGTGAAGGCAATTAATTAGAATTCCTCTAATCCAGCTTTCTTGTGCAGATGATAGATGTTCTGCCTGAAGGCATTCTTTTAGAAAACCGCGGACTTGTTCTGGTGCAATTTCAAACTCAAATGCTTTCATCTTGTAGAAAAAATCGATGAGATGCTCAGATAAGTAATCATCTGAAAAGGCTACTTCTCCACTTTTTCGATATTCTAATAAGAGTCTAGAAAACCTGGCTTTTTCATCTGGTAAATTACGAAAATAAGAATTTATTAGCAAAATTTGTTTTTGCTTTCGTTCAATCGGATCTTGATTTGCAATTCGCTGATCCTTTTCCAACTCCTTTTGGTTTTGTTTAGCCTTGAGAACCCGTTCGTCCCTATTCTTACCAAAGAGGATTTTTTCCCATTTTCGTTCTTCTTGGGTCAAGGTTTCTGTAAAGCCGAAGTAATCTTGATAGGCTCGTTCTGCAGGCCCCATAGCAAGAATGAGGTTGTCAGCGTATTGCTTGGCGATTTTATCTCTCTTCTTGCGTTCTTTCTCTGCCTGAATCCGTAAATGCTGCTCGTAGTCGATTTTCTCCTTGCCTAGTTTGACAAGGTAGAGTTGGTCATCGGTCTTACCAAGTAGAAAAGGTTTGATACACTTTTCCAGCACTTCTTCCATACGAGCCTTCTTCTTTGGCTCTGCCTTGGTCCAACTTCCGCCTTGAAAGACCTCTAGGAAGAGCTGATAGTCTCTCTCAGGTGCGAATTGATTGCCACGATTGGCTTTGAAAACACCTTTCTCCCAAAACCATTTTAGAAGTCGTTCGTCAAAATCGCTTTTATTGACCTTGATTTTTTCCTTTTTCTGAGCTTTTCTGGTTAGGTTTTCAACTTTTCTGAGTAGTTTTTCCTCCTCTTCTAGTTGCTGATCGAGGCTAATACGATGAAAATGGCGAACACAGTCGCTTCCTATAGGAAAGAGACGTTGACCTGTAACTCCGTTAAAGAGTTCGTAGGCGTATTTTATAGCATTCCCGCAGACACAATTACTACGACCAATGCCATTAAAAATCAAGGAAACTTCATTCCATTCCTTGGTAGCTTGTTCCCAAGTATCGGCTTTTGAAGCTTGTAAAACTGCATCATGAAGGGATTTTCTAACTGGAAGTGTCATGAGGTCTCCTTTCTAATACTCAATGAAAATCAAAGAGCAAACTAGGAAGCTAGCCGTAGGTTGCTCAAAACATGGTTTTGAGGTTGTGGATAGAACTAACGAATTCAGTCACCTATATACGGCAAGGTGAAGCTGACGTGGTTTGAAGAGATTTTCGAAGAGTATAAATTATACTTTTACAACTTGAACCTCGTCTTTGCCGAGTAAAATCAAGTATTTTTCAATATTTTCAATCGAATAGGCTCTAGATAAAGCCTCTCCATATAAGGCTAACTGACCGCGATAGCGGTCTATAAGTTGACTTGGTTCATCGTAACGGTCTGTCTTATAGTCGAAAAGAATAATTCTGTCCTCGTAAAGTAGATAGCCGTCCAAGATCCCACGAACAACAAAGTCTTCCTGACTTTTTTTGTCCCGCTTGAGCATAGAAAAAGGTTGCTCGCGGTAGAGATGGTCGGTATTAGCGAGAATTTCCTGACCAAGTGCTGTATCAAAGAATGCGAGAATTTTAGAAAGATTGATCCTGTCTCTGACTGCTGGACTAGTCTGAACTTGTTTGAGAGTTTCTGTCAGGCTAGTAAGTGTTGGTTGCTGACTAAGGTCCATTCTCTGCATGAGTTCGTGAGTGGCACTACCAATCTCAGCTCCAGTTACCTTTTCTTTAGTTGAAAAATCTGGCAAATCAAAGCTGATTTTCTTCTCAGTTGATTGAGTTTGGTTAGTAATTTCTACCCCTTCCATATCCATAACGGGTTCGTAGAATTTCTTGATTTGGCTTGGGGTTTGAACGCTAGGAAGCTCAATGGCTGCGCGGTGGAGACTATTATAAACTTCCACCTCTTTCAGCATTTCCAGAGCTTCTTTGATGGTTTCTGACTGGCGGTTGCTTGCTTGAGAGCTATCTTGGAGAGGGCTCTTGTTTTCCAATTCTCCGATAGCTTCTCTAGTCAACTGGTCTTCACCAATAAAACGATAGCTAAAGTTGAGATTGTCCTTGGCAAATACTTTACTGATAGCCCAGATCCAATCTTGGAAATTTCTTGCTTGCAGTCTGGTATTGCCATCTAATTTTCCATTGTTTGCTGCTGGATATTCCTTTGCTTCCAGCTTTTCACGAGACTCCTTACCGACAAGATAAAGTTTTCTCTCCGCCCTCGTCATGGCAACATACAGCAGACGCATCTGCTCTGAATATCTAGCCAGTTGCAATTCTTCTTCATTCTGGGTATAGGTAAGGCTGGGAATGGAGAGTTTGATGGTTTTAAGATAGTGTGCTTCCACTGCTCCTGTTTCCACCTTGGCAATGTATTTGACACCAAGCCCATTTTGACGGCTGAGAATGACGTCTGACATGCTGTCTTGCTTGTTGAAGTCCTGATCCATATTGAGGATAAAGACATAAGGAAACTCCAGTCCTTTACTTTTATGAATGGTCATAAGTTCTATCGCATCCTTAGGCGGAGCTATTGCCACGCTTGCGAGATCATGCTGTGCTTCCAAAACCTGATCAATCATTCGAATAAAACGAGACAAGCCTTTGAAATTACTCTTTTCAAATTGGTCTGCTCTCAAAGCTAAAGCATAGAGATTAGCCTGTCTTGCAGGACCATTTGGCAAAGCTCCAACATAGTCATAATAAAAACGGTCATTATAAATCTTCCAAATCAAGTCATAGAGAGAGTGGGTTTTGGCATATAAGCGCCAAGAATCCAAAATATCCATGAATTGATTGAGTTTTTCAGCTAGAGCTGTATGAATCAAGTTTTTCTGACTTGTTGCCAGTTTTTGAGCATTGACCAGTTTCTCATAGAGATTTTCTTGGACCTTATCTTCTGCTTTCTGAAGGGACAAGCGTGCCAACTCGTCCTCATCAAAACCAAACATAGGGGACTTCATCAGGGCAACCAAGGCATAGTCTTGCAGGGGATTGTGAATGACGCGCATGGTGTCCAGCATGACTTGTACTTCTAGGGATTGGAGATAATTGTTTTGCTCACCGTCGGTTTTAACTGGAATTCCGTACTCAGACAGGGCGAGGAGAATCTGGTCATTTCGACTGCGACTAGAAGTCAAAAGAGCAATTTCTTTAAAGGCAACACCTTTTTCCTGATGAAGCTTCAGGATTTCCTTGATAACTAGGCGCATTTCCCCAGTTAGTTTCGTATCTGTTTGGCTCTCTTCCTCCTCTTGTTCGCTGTCGTCCTTATCGTAGAGGAGAAATTCTGCCTTGTTGTCTGGATTAGGAGCCAGCTTGGTATTGGCAAAAACAAGCTGGTGCATGCTATCATAGTTGATTTCGCCGACCTCTTGGTCCATGAGACGTTCAAATACATCGTTGGTTGCTGATAGCACTTCTGAACTACTACGGAAATTTTCCTTGAGCAAAATCAGCTTTCCTTCTTTAGGATTTTGCGCATAGCGTTGGAATTTTTCATTGAAAATCTGCGGGTCTGCCTGACGGAAACGGTAGATGGACTGTTTGATATCCCCCACCATAAAGCGATTGTGACCATTCGACAGCAATTCCAGCATCCGTTCTTGAATGTGGTTGGTATCCTGATACTCATCGACCATGACTTCGTGGAATCGTTCCTGATAAGTCTCACGAACTTGTGGGAAATTCTCTAAAATCTCAATGGTGAAATGACTGATATCAGCGAATTCAAAGGCATTTTCCTGGCGTTTACGTTCACGATAAGCCTCCACAAAATCACTCATAAAGGTTTGGAAGGTTTTAGCTAGCTGCCAAGTGGCTTCATGATAACGTTCTTGATAGTCGAGAATGGTTATCTGGTCTGACAGTTGTCCTAGTTTAGCAAACTGGACCTTTCTCTCATCGTTATAGGCATCAGCCAGTGGTTTCAAATCGGCCTTACGACTGGAGTTAGCCAGAGCTCGACCGTTTTTCTCCTTCGAGATGGCGACAATACACGCAAGAACTGCTTGATAAGCCTGGCTATCGGACTCTTTATTTAAGGAGCCAATTTGATCCAGAACCAGCTGCACATTTTCTAAATAGGCAGCTTTTGGAAACTCCTTGGCATCGTTATCCAGATGATAACGGAAGAAACTTTCCAAGTCCCAAAGCGCCTGCTTGATTTGCTCAGTTTGTTTGTCTTTCTCATTTGCAAAGTCAGCTTTTTCAAACCCTTTGAGAAAAGACTCGTTCAGCCATGTTTGGGGGCTACTGGTGGATTGAAGGAAATCATAAATTTTGTAGACTTGCTGGCGCAGACCACGTTCATCCTTGCCACGCCCAGCAAAGTTCTTCACCAAACGGCTAAATTTCTCTTTATTTTCACTTTGGTAATGGTCTTCAAAAACCTGATGAAAAACTTCGTTTTTTAAGAGTAACTGTTCACTTTCATTTTGTAGAATACGGAAGTTCGGTGCGATATCAATCAGATAGCCATGTTTGCCAAGGAATTTTTGTGTGAAAGAGTCCATGGTTCCAATGGCAGCGTTTGGTAGATCTGCCAATTGACGTCCCAAGTGTTGTTTGAGATCGACATCATCGGTTTCTTGGATTTGTTGGCTGATTTTTTTCTCCAAACGTTCCTTGAGTTCTGTAGCAGCCTTGACGGTAAAGGTCGAGATAAAGAGTTGGCTGATTTCCACACCACGTGCTAATTGGTCCAGAATACGCTCGGCCATGACAAAGGTTTTCCCTGAACCAGCAGACGCTGAAACTAGGATATTTTGCCCTGCCGTATAAATGGCTTCGATTTGCTCGGCAGTTTTCTTTTGTTCCTTGCTCGAATTCGCTTCTGCTTCTTGCAATTTTTGAATCTCTTCCTCAGTTAAAAAGGAAATGGGCTTCATCGATTCAACTCCTCTCTCATTTTCTCAAACCAAGCTTGCTTGAGCTTTTCTCCAACTAGACGCTTGCCGTCAGACAACTCTAATTTCTCAAGGAAACGGGCTTGTCCCAAGTGGTAATTAGCCTCAAATCCTGTAATGGCTTGGTGTTGCTGGACGTACGGGGCAATACTTCTGCCGTTCTCTGTGTATGGATTAATGGCAAACTGGCCTTCTAGAATCTTTTCAGCAGCCTTCTTGTAAAGATGGGCATTGTAGTCCAATAAGAGCTGGAACTCCTCGTCTGTCAGCTGGTTGGCCTTATTTTTATTGTAAAACTCACCCAAGTGACTGCTTTCTTTCTCTAAAAAGAGTCCCTGGTATTTCATAGACTTGCTGGCTTCTGCTACTGCTCCTGCCAGACTTTTAACAGCTAATAAAGATTGGACAGGCTCAGCCATTTCCAAGTACATGGCACCAAAAAAGTTCTGCTCCCCTTCTCTTTTTAGGGCAGCAAGATAGGTTGGCAACTGGGAATTAAGCCCATTAAAGAAATGAGGAAACTGGAACTGAGTCAGACTAGACTTGTAGTCCACCACTCCCAGCGCTCCATCAGCTTTCAGGCGGTCAATACGGTCAACCTTGCCTCGCACATGGACACTCCGACCATTATCCAATTGAATAAAGGCTTGATCCTTGCCACCAAATGTTGCCTCCTCTTGGATGGTTTCGATAGCTGGATTATGCCGAAGGATGTGGCTCGTAGTTCGCGCGACATCAAGTAGAACTTCCTTGGTAAATTGGGCTTCCAAACTTTCCTGATAAATAGCCTCAAATTCGCGTTCTTGGCTGGTTTCTTGAATAGCTTGTTCCAAGCGTTGGTCAAATGGATTTTCAGCAGGTAGTTTCAAGGCACGTTCAAAAATACGGTGCAAGAAATTCCCATGACTGCGAGCATCAGGACGAAGGCGCAATTCTTCCTGCAAACCTAAGACATAACGGAGGAAATAACTGTATTCATTGCGGTAAAACTCCGTTAAACCAGAAGTAGACAGGTAAAACTCCTTGTCAGCTGGATAGAGAGCCTGCAAGGTCTCTTTCTCTAATGGCTTGCTGCTTGGGCTAGTTGGGAGTGCTGGATTTGTAAGACCTTTTTGATCAAGTTTTTTTCCCATCACACGCGCTAGAACCTTGACAAAGGTCACATCTTGCTCATTTTCACTAGAACCTGCCTGCTGGTGATAGGCAACGAGACTAGACAAGAGACTGTGATAAGACCCCATATCATCCATAGACAGACTTTTTTGATGAATCTTCTTCTCCATCCGGCTAAATCCAAAATGGACTAGCTCTTGAAGATAGGCCGATTCCTTGCTCTCATTTTCATTGAGGAGACTTGGAGCGGATAACACCAACTGCTTACGAGCAGCATTGACTAAAGAAAGCATGGTATAGCGATTTTTCTTGAGGTTTTCACTACTTGCAATCAGTAATTGCACTCCCTCTTCAGTCGCTTGGTTTAGGCTTTGTCTTTCTTCGTCTGTTAACAGGCTGGTGTTTTGCGCAATTTTTGGTAAATGATCCTGAGTCAGCCCAATGGCGTAGACAAAGTCAGCGGTCAGAGGAGCAATAAGATCGTAACTCTGCACCAGAACAGTATCAACAGTTGCTGGAATGGTGCGATACTGGGACAAACTCATCCCAGAATGGAGCAAGGCTAGGAAGTCCTCCAGACTAACTTGTGAACCAGCAAAAACCGTCGCAAATTGTTCTAAAACATGGCAGAAAGCCTTCCAAACTTCGGCTTGTCTTTCCTGTTCTAGAGTTTCCATAGTAGCTGTCAAGTCTTGCATCTGCTTGCTTAAAGCAGCATTTTTTAGAAAAGTATTCCACTTTTGCAAGAGATTTTCAGTCTTTTGCTTCCGACTGGCAAATAAGGTTTCAAGTGGCGCCAAAACTCGCAGACGAAGAGAATTTAAACGCTCTAAATCAAATTTTCCATGGTGGAATTTGGTAAAGGTCTGCTGAAAAGATGGCAAGCCATTGATGCCAAGATAGCGGAGATATTGCTCAAAAGCATCAATATCCGCTTGGCTAAGGTCAGTATACAAACCAGTTCTGAGGAGATTAATCAAATCTTCCTGACGAAAACGGTAGCGTTTCAAACGCAAAATAGACTCCACATACTGAGTCAAAGGGTGGTGAGCCATGGATTCACTTCTACCTAGATAGAAAGGAATCTGGTACTGGTCAAAAATAGTTTTCAGTGATAACTGATAAGAAGCCACATCACCCAAGAGAATACGGAAATGCTTGTAACTCAGGTCTGGATGGTCATGTAATTTCTGACGAATAGCGCGAGCCACCAACTCCAACTCTTCCTTTTGTGTCAAACAAGACCAAACTTGCAGATTTTCACGGTCTTTCTCGTCGACATCTAAAGTGAGTTCTGAAAAATCATAAGAAGACTCCAGCAAACGAGAAGCCTTGTCAAAACAATCCATCTTCTCATGTATCTGAGAAAGATCCTGAGCAGGTGTTTGGTATTTTGCCCCCAAATGATGAAGAAATTCCACACTGGCTTGATAGAGATTACCTTCAGTGAAAGGACTGGTATAGGCTTTCTTGCTTGCATAAGCCCCAATAACAACTTCAACACCTTTGCGATGGAGTAGATCCACTACACGATCTTCCTCAGCAGAAAAACGGGTAAAACCGTCAATGACCAATGCAATCTGACTAAAATCACTACTTACCTTGCCATTTTCAATAGCCTCAATCAAATGGGACAACTGACTTCCCTGAGCCAACTGACCTTGATTAAGATAGGCAGTCACTTTCTCAAAAATCAAGAGTAAGTCTGCCCGCTTATCCTCATCCGTCAAACTTTCCAAGTCCAAAAAGCTCATCTGAGCGGTCGTCATCTCATGATAAAGTTCAACCAACTGCTGGATAAATTGAGGATCTTGTTTAATCGCACCATAAACACGTAAATCCTTGGAATCGAGTTCCGCAAGGCACTTATAAAAAGCCATCCCAAGACCGATGTCATCAAGACTGGTCTTGACAGGCAAATCATTTAAAACCAGGTAACGAGCCATCTGAGCAAAACGCGTGACGGTAATCGCAAAAGAAGCCTGCTGGGTCAAGCATTCCAGCACGGCGCGTTCCTTTTCAAAAGAAAGAGAGTTGGGAGCAATGTAGAAAACCCGCTTACCAGCAGCAACCAGCTCTTCTGCCTCTCTGGTCAAGATTTCTGTCAAAGAAGTCCGAATATCAGTATACAGTAATTTCATCTCAGCCTCGTTTGCTTTATCAAAGTTTCTTACTCTATTATAGCAAAGTTCGCTTCACAGTCCAAATCCAAAATTCTAGTTGTCAATCATTTAATTAGCAAATCAATCATGCTTCATCATCCACTTTCATATGCTGAAAGATATAGAGAAAAAAGTCTTTGGAAACTTCAAAATGCCCATAACGAAGTCGAGAAGTATAGTCTTTCCATTCAGGATGTTGTCTGGCTATTTCTATGGAACAATCTTTGACTGGTGGATAATACTCGACATTTCTTCTAAAAGGATAGAATCCTTCAAACTGCTCTACTTGATAGGCTTTGTCATCTATAATTTTACCTACGGCTACAAAAGCCTGTAATTTATCTTGACTGTTCATATCGTATTTCGGACTATAGTATAAAAGATAGTCACCTTTTTTCATACGGTTTAAGGGACCGCCCTTTCCATGACAGACCTGACAAAAATTTCCTTCAACTCCTCTTAAAACATGGTTCTTCGAAACAACTCCGACCCAATATCTAGGCATTTTTATCCTCCAACACTGCTAACATGCTATTAAAACTTTCTCTATCGTTAGAAAGTTTTTCAAAAAATTTTTCATCAATCCCTTCTACTAAGGGTAAAGCTTGATTGACCTTCTCCGCGCCAGACTTCGTCACTGAGACAAGTTTTGCCCGACTATCCTTTGGGTGTTGATCGCGTCTAATGTAGTCTTTCTTCTCCAGTAGTCTAACAATCTGGGAAACCGTCATGACATCCATACCAGTGAACCGAGCTATATCAACTTGCGTTACATATTCCTCTCTATTAGACAGAAACAAAAGCGAAGTCAAAACGATAAATTGAGGCAAAGTGAGTCCAACTGATTTCAAAACTCTTTTTAAATTGCTTTCCCATTTGTTGTAGACTTTGATGAACAGAAGACCTGTAGACTCTGTTTCATCATTTTTGTAAATTGAATTAAAGTGATACTTTGACATTTTTTCTCCTTGAATATTAAGTATACATATTATATAAGAATTTATTTTGTTTTTCAAGAAAAGGAAGCTTGAATTTTACAATTCTGTCAGACATTTTATAGTCTATATGCTATAATAAAAGCAAAACACCTAGAAAAGGAAGTCTTATGATTAAACTACTAGCCTTGGATATGGACGGAACCCTCCTTAATGAAGCCAAGGAAATTCCACAAGCCCACATTACTGCCATTCACCAAGCCATTGAAAAAGGTGTCAAACTGGTTCTCTGTACAGGTCGCCCGCTTTTCGGTGTCCTTCCTTACTACAAAAAACTGGGACTGGACCTTCAGAATGAGTATGTCATCGTCAATAACGGTTGTTCAACCCACCAGACCAGTGACTGGGGGCTAGTTGACTGGCAAGAACTCAGTCCAGCTGACATCGAATACCTCTATGACCTAGCAGAAAAAAGCGACGTCCAGTTGACCCTTTTTGATGAGGAACATTATTTTGTACTCGGTGGCAAGCCTAATCAAATCGTTCAAAATGATGCCAAGCTAGTCTTTTCAGACCTGACTGAAATTTCTCTTGAAGAAGCGACTAGTGGCAAGTATCGTATGTTCCAAGGCATGTTTTTGGGCAACGAAGAACAAACAGACGATTTTGAGCAGCGGTTTGCTGAGGAGCTCTGCCAACGATTTAGCGGCGTTCGTTCGCAGCCTGTCATTTATGAAGCCATGCCACTTGGAACAACAAAGGCTACTGCTCTTTCTCGACTAGCAGCGATTTTGAAGATCGAGCCCTCAGAAATTATGGCCATGGGCGATGCCAATAACGATATCGAAATGCTTCAGTTTGCAGGACTTGGCATTGCAATGGGAAATGCCAGCGACCATGTCAAATCCTTAGCCAATGACGTTACAACAAGCAATGAAGAAGAAGGCGTCGCGCGTGCCATTGAGAAGTATATTTTATAATTGAGAAGCCCAGTTCATGTCAACTGGGTTTTGTTTCTTTTAAGAATTACAAAACTTTAGAAACTCTTTAGAATTACTTGATGTTTCTTTGATTTCTATAGCTTATACTAAAGTTAGAAAAATAAATCAAAAGGAGAAAATCATGAAAACAGTACTCGAAATTCATGGACTGACCAAACAATTTGGTAACCAAGCTATTCTTCAAGATCTTAGTCTAACCATAAAAGAGGGAGATATTTATGGTCTAATCGGAAAAAATGGAGCAGGTAAAACTACTCTTATCAAAATCATTACACAATTATTGTTTGCTGACAAAGGTACAGTTTCCCTCTTTTCTAGTCAAGAACAAAATGAGTGGACCAAGGCTCTATCTCGAGTGGGTTCTGTTATCGAATCGCCTGTAGCCCATAATCACTTAACAGCCTACCAGAATCTGAAATATTATTGTATGATACGTCATATTCCAAATGCTGATAAAGTCATTCAAGAAACACTGGACTATGTAGGTTTGTCAGATACAGGTAAAAAAGTCTTTCGTGATTTCTCACTAGGAATGAAACAAAGGCTTGGTATCGCCATTGCGCTTCTATCCAAACCTGATTTCCTGATTCTTGATGAACCTATTAACGGTCTCGACCCAATTGGGATCAAAGAATTTCGCCTCATGATCCAGCGACTCAATCAAGAAAAAGGCATAACCATTCTCATCTCTAGCCATATCTTGTCAGAGCTCTATCTCCTAGCTAATCGCTTTGGTATTCTGGATCAAGGTAAGATTATCCGTGAAATTAGTAAAGCTGAGTTTGAAACACTGAGTGAGGATTATATTGTGCTTAAAACAAGCGACAAAGAAAGAGCTTGTCAGGTATTGAAAGAACAAATCCAACTCCAGTTTAAGGTTGTAAACCCTGAAAATGAAATCCATATCTTTGGTAATGAACAAGATGTCAAACAGATTCTTAAGAAACTAACTTTGGCCGATGTTGCTATTGATGAGATATACTTTGCCCGTCAAAACCTAGAAGAATACTTCACACAATTGGTAGAATAGGAGAAAAATCATGATACATACCATTCAAGCAGATTTTTACCGTCTTTTCCGCTCCAAAGGATTCTGGATTACAGAATTCATTCTCTTTGTACTTATGTTACTGGGTGCCACTATTGGCGCTACAGGGCATCTAATGTCAGTTCAGCCAGCACCACCCGAGATTCCTACCCATGGTTGGAATGGGATGGAAGCTCTAATCAACGCGTCAAATAACGGCTCAAACCTCGTTTTCCTCTGTATTATACTAACATGTTTAGTTCTTGGAGTCGATTTAATCGGTAAGCTCTATAAAAATAGTTTGACAGTTGGCGTTTCTCGTACAGAATTTTTCCTTGCTAAATTCTTTGTTCTAGCAAGTATCGCTCTCTTACAACTCATCACCAGTCTTGTGATTGCCTTTATTCCCGCGACTCTACTAAACGGACTTGGTACAATGCCTGATGGTTTTATTGCCAATCTCCTCTTGACGATTTCCCTTCAATTTCTCTGCCTTCTCGCTTGGCTTTCGATTGTTTCCTTTATTCTCTACCTAACTCATTCTTATCTTGCCGTATTTATTGGTTATCTGATTAGCTCTATCGTCATTTCTATTCCAATGCTTGTTTTCCCAGATATTGAAATTCTACGATATTTAATTCTAGATTTTGCCTATGCTATGACTACTAATAGTCAAGCTATTCTCTATACCATCACGGTTTGCGTAACGGTCATACTTTTTTTCTCTTTCAGTGGGCTGACTATTTTCAAGAAGAAAAGCTTATAAAAAGGACCTCCTCTAGGATATAGAGGAGGTTTCTTCTGTTAAAAATAAATAAAGACCGAAAACCATTCACCATCAGTGGCTAGCTTCATGTCTGCTCCAAGAAGATGAACTAATTCCTCAGTAATATAGAGACCTAAACCAGAGGATTCTTCGGTATCTGACATATTTTCAGAATAAAAACGATTGCTGAGGTTGTCTATATTTTTGATAGGTTTTTTGACAATATTATCGATTTGTAAAACAAGCCTATTTTCTTTCTTTTTCAAAGAAAGTCGAGCCTCCTCCTTGCCGTGCTTGAGAACATTTCCAAGGAGGTTTTGTATAATTCGATCAAGCAAGTCCTCATCAGTCGCCGTTTTCAATCCTGGTTCAACGTTAAAATCAAGAACAATCTGTGAAGATTGAAAAACATCGTAATAAGCTAAAGTCTTTTTCGTTATAAAAGTTGATAAATCAAGTTCTTCCAGTTTCGGTTTGACTGCTCCTTCCATCAAATGACGGTATTCAAGAAGAGCTTCCAAACGTTTGGAAACCAAATCCTGATGATGGGCTATTTTATTTAAGGTTTCTGAACTATTATCGGGATGTTTTATTAGTTGCTGAGTATATCCTGATGCGATTGTCAAAGGTGTCCGAATATCATGAGCAATGTTACTGATTGCCATATCTAGGGTGTGTTTTTCACGCTTCATGATTAGCTGATTCTGTTCCACTTCTTGAAATAGATTCTCAATTTGGTTATGTAGACGCAAAATGGTCTTTGAAAAGAAATTTACACCGATCCTCTTCATGCTACCAGAGCGAATCTTCTCTTCGATTTGTCTGCTTAAATCTCTAATTGCTATATGATAGCGAATCAAAGAAATCGCCAAAATGATGTTAATGAGGAGCAATATTGATATCAAAATGTAAATCATTACTTGTCTCCTTTTAATCGAACACCAACCCCCCAAATGGTTTCGATGTATTCGTGATTTGGATCCAGTTGATGTAGTTTCTTACGGAGATTGCTTAGATGGGTGTTGAGTGTATTGTCTCCAGGCAGGTAACTTTCTTCCCAAATCAATTCATAGAGTTCTTCCTTGGTGAAGATTTTTTTAGGATAATGGAGCAACATTTGAAGAATCTGGCACTCTTTCTTTGCAAGGCGAATGGTTGCAGTTGTGCTACTTATTTCAAAACTATCCGCATCGAACTGGATATTTTTAAAGTTTTGTAGGAGGTTTTCAGTTTTTCTGCTGTTTTCTGACTGATGTTCACCACTTTGGCGTAATTGCACAGTGACCCTGGCAAAGACTTCGTCCAAATCAAAAGGTTTTACTACATAATCATTGGCACCGTCTAATAGATATTGGCTGATAAGCTTTTTATCACTCAAAGCAGTGAGCATGATAACTGGAGTCTGACTAGTTTGTCGAATAGCTTGCAAGACTTGGTCGCCATTTTTCCCAGGGAGCATGATATCTAGCAAAACGAGATCAATGCCACCTTTGTCAAATTGCATGATACCTTCTGTGCCAGAAAAGGCTTGTATCACCTCGTGTTCTTCAGTAAGAAGGGTTCTTAAAATTTCCTGGATGTCATTATTATCTTCAATTACAAGTATGCTCGCCATAAACCTCGTCCTTTCTAAAACTATTATAACATGTTTTGTTGGGAATTCCAGATACAGAAAAGCTCCTCTCACATTTTAAATAAGAAGGAGCTAACGAATATTGAATTTACTTAACCCAATAAGCAATCAAGGTTATAATCCATAGATGAACCGGGTAGAAAATATAAAAGAAATTCTTATTCCATATAGTTTGTTCCCCACGCTCCCCATTATAAAGTGCCATAAAAGGAAAGACAGTGATAAAGAGCCAGTCAGAATTGTAAAGCATCATTTCTAGTGTTTGGTGCCAAGTGTTGTAAATATGGATGGAAGTCACTAACAAGAAGGCCCACAGAATAGCATATAGGAGATTTCGCAATCCCTTGCGATTTCGACAAGAGTAACTAATCAAGAGAAATGGTAGCATGGTGATACTACCCTCAGTAAAAAGACAACCGAAAATCAAGAGTCCAGCAACTCCAATCCGACGCCACAACTTCTCCTTTTTATCCAACTCTTTTTTGGGAAAACCAATCCAAAGCATGGTGACACCGATGGCCAAAGTCAGGAAAATGTTGTTATTTACCATTACTCCTTTGGATGCAAATAGGGCATTGAGTAGGCTATTTCCAGCAAACATGATAATCGCCCAACTCCAAAGGCGGATGAGGTAGTTTTTCAAATTCCGAGTATGGATGAATCCTTCCATAGCCATATAGGCAAACCAAACTCCCACACAACGGGTCAAGGCGTGAAAAATACCTTCCCATATAGGAGAAACGATTCCTGTGATATGAGGGATATGGTCTAGAACCATTACTGCCGCCATCAGATACTTCAACTGCGTCGCATTCCATTTTTTCATAATAAACCTCTTTCTTTTTGATCTACATAGAGTATAGCATACATTTCTACGTATAATCGTACACCCATCTTACATTTAAAAAGCCTATCTTACATTTTTGTAAGACAGGCGTGAATATCAAAAATTTATTATGAAATTGACCTTCTAGTCGGTAATCCGTTGGTACATTTCTGGTCTTCTATCACGAAACAGTCCCCAGTTGAGGCGTTCACTTGCTCCCTTATCCAGGTCATAGGTGGCTAATAGAACAGCTTCACCTTGTCTTTCAGCTCTCTCTAGAATAGCTCCTGTTTCATCCGTCATAAAGGACGAACCGTAGAAGTCAAGACTGGAACTCTGTCCACCATTTTCCTCACTAGGAGTGACTTCTTCCAAACCGTAACGATTGGCTGCAATGACTGGGACAATATTTGCTGCTGCGTGTCCTTGCATCGTACGTTGCCAATGTCCACAACTATCCGTATCCAGAATTGGCTCTGAACCGATGGCTGTAGGATAAAAGAGCAATTCTGCACCATTTAACGCAAGACAGCGCGCTGTTTCAGGGAACCATTGATCCCAACAGATACCGATCCCAATTTTAGCGTAGCGAGTATCCCAGACCTTGAAGCCAGTGTTACCAGGCGTAAAGTAAAACTTTTCTTGATAATAATGGTCATCTGGTATGTGGGTTTTCCGATAAACGCCCAGCACTTCCCCATCAGCATCAATGACAGCGATAGAGTTATACAAGACATTGCCATCTTTTTCATAGAAACTGATCGGTAAAACAACATTTAGTTCCTTAGCAATCACTTTAAAATGCTGAATGGCTGTATTTTCTGTCACTGACTGAGCATATTGGTAGTAGTCATACTGGCGTTCCTGACAGAAATAGGGGCGTTCAAACAACTCGGGTAAGAGGATGATTTGTGCGCCTTGTTCTGCAGCCTGACGTACTAAACGTTCAGCTGTTTGGATATTTGTTGCCACATCCTTAGCGCATTGCATCTGAATGGCTGCAACTCTTACATTTCTCATCTTTTTCTCCTATTCTGGGATTTGTTGGGTGATACAGTGGATATTGCCACCACCTAAAAGAATGTCTCTGGCTGGTATTCCGACAACTTGGCGGTCTGGGAAACACTTGCTGAGAATATCTAAAGCCACTTGGTCGTTTACATCCTCAAACTGTGGAACTAAGACAGCCTTGTTGGCAATATAAAAATTGACATAGGATGCTGCCAGACGTTCGCCCTCATAGCGCTCCTCTTCCCCATCTTCATAGGTATAGCCTGGTAAATCCTCTTTAGAGACAACCTGACGAATAGCTGGGATAGGAAGCTTATGAATAGTAAAGGGACGACCTTTTGCATCCGTTTCCTTCTCTAAAAGGGCAAGGTCAACTGCAGACATGGCATACTGAGGATCGCTTTTGTCGTCCGTCCAAGCCAAGACAAGCTCTGCAGGACCTACAAAGGCAGCAACATTGTCAACGTGTTCATTGGTTTCGTCCTGATAAATACCATAGGGAAGCCAGATAACTTTTTCAGCGCCAACACTCTCTAATAAGGTGTTTTCGATTTTCTCTTTACTGAGATGAGGATTGCGGCCAGCGCTTAGTAGGCAACTTTCAGTCACAAGAATGGTTCCTTGACCGTCACTGTGTATCGCGCCACCTTCCAGTACAAAAGGTTTAGCCTCGTAAACAGGCATTTCCAAGGCCTGAGCAAAACGACTGGCTACTTGATCATCATCTTCATAATCTTGATAAAGACCATCTACAGCACCACCCCAAGCATTGAAAGACCAATCGACTGCCAACTTTTCTCTTTTATCATTTACGAGAATGGTCGGACCAGTATCACGCGCCCAGGCATCATTTGTCGGAATGTCTAAATAAACGACCTTGTCTCCAAGATAGGATTTGGCTTCAGATAGATAGTCCTGCTCCACCAAAAGGTAAACCCTTTCCCCTTCTGCTATAGTCTTGATAATCTGGCTAAATGCTTTTTTGGCAGCCTTTCCTTGAAAGGGCCATGATCCTGGTCGAGTCGGCCATATCATGAGGGTACTATGATGGGGTTCGTACTCTGCTGGCATACGGTAGCCTGCTTTTTTCGGAGTTTCTATCATGATAATCTCCCTTTAAAGTCTTGATAGCCAAAGGCTTTGACTAAGCTGCAGTCACCTTGCTCGTCCATGAGATAGAGACTTGGCAAGCCAATACCGTTAAAGGTATTATTTTTAACAAATGAGTAAATAGCCATGTCTTCAAAATAAAGTCTATCTCCAATTTCAACTGGATTTTCAAAACTATAATCGCCAATCACATCACCCGTCAGACAGGTATTGGAAGAAAGTCTATAGACATGGGCTTTTTCCTGTGCCTCAAAGCCATTTCTCAAAGGTGGACGATAGGGCATTTCAAGTACATCTGGCATATGGCAGGTCGCGGAGGCGTCTAAAACCAAGATTTCCATACCGTTTTCTACAATATCCAATACTTCAGTTGCTAGATAACCCGCATTGAGCGCAATAGCTTCACCCGGCTCTATATAGACCTCAAGATTGTAAGTATCTCGGATACGCTTGATTTCTGAAATCAGCAAATTCACATCGTAGTCTTCTCTTGTGATGTGGTGTCCGCCACCCATATTGAGCCATTTAACTTGATGTAAGTAAGAACCAAACTGCTCTTCTACTGCTTTCAAGGTTGTCTCTAAATCATCTGCCCCTTGCTCACAAAGGGTATGAAAATGAAGTCCGTCCACCAAATCCAACAAATCACTCGGTATCTTGTCTAGGCTAACTCCAAATCGAGATCCCGGAGCACAAGGGTCATAGAGCGCGTGATCTCCTTGAGTTGAACACTGAGGATTGATACGCAAACCGACACTAATACCAGTCTCTCGACAACGAGGACCGTGTTTACGCAACTGTCTCTCTGAGTTGAAGACGATATGATCTGATATCTGAAGTAACTCTTCCATATCTGATTCCTTGAAAGCAGGTGCAAAGACATGGACTTCCCCCGGAAACTCTTCTCTAGCTAACTTAGCTTCATAGAGACCACTAGCCGTCGTACCTGACAGATACTGACTAATCAAAGGATAGGTTTTATAGAGGGAATAGGCTTTCTGAGCTAGCAACACCTTACAACCGGCTTTTTCTTGGACTTCTTGTAGAATGCGACAATTCTCTTCTAATTTTCCTAAGTCAATGATATAAGAAGGTGTTGGTACTTGTTCTAACTTCATTAGTCCACCATTTGCGGATTTTCAACCACAACCCAAGGCAAACCATACTCATTCAAAGCTTCCATGAATGGATCTGGATCCAATTCTTCAAGGTTATAAACTCCGGGTTGTTTCCAAGTTCCATTCATCACTAATTTAGTCCCAATCATGGCTGGAACGCCTGTCGTGTAAGAAATGGCTTGTGAACCAACTTCTGCGTAACATTCCTGATGGTCACAAACATTGTAGATATAGATGGTCTTTTCAACACCGTCTTTGACACCTGTAAAGATACAGCCGATATTGGTTTTTCCAACTGTACGTGGGCCAAGGCTGGCTGGATCAGGAAGCAAGGCTTTTAAGAATTGAATCGGTACAATGTCTTGTCCATTAAAGTTAATAGCATCCGTACGAAGGAGCCCTACATTTTCCAAGCATTTCATGTGTGTTAGATAAGATTGTCCAAAAGTCATAAAGAATCGAATCCGTTTAACACCTGGAATGTTTTTGGCAAGTGATTCGATTTCTTCATGGTGAAGAAGATACATGTCTTTTTGGCCAACTTGAGGGAAATCATACTCACGCTTGATAGACATAGCTTCGACTTCGACCCATTTTCCATCTTCCCAGTAAGAACCTGGCGCAGAAACCTCGCGGAGATTGATTTCTGGGTTGAAGTTGGTCGCAAATGGATAACCGTGGTCACCACCATTACAGTCTAAAATGTCGATATAGTGGATTTCATCAAAATAGTGTTTGAGGGCATAAGCTGAAAAAACACTGGTTACACCTGGGTCAAAACCAGAACCAAGAAGAGCAGTCAAGCCTGCTTCTTTGAATTTCTCTTGATAAGCCCACTGCCACGAGTAGTCAAAGTAAGCTGTAAAACCAAGTTCCTTGCAACGTTTTTCGTAGATGGCACGCCACTCAGGATCTTCTGTGTCCTCAGCTTCGTAGTTGGCTGTGTCAATATAGTGGACACCTGTTGCCAAACAAGCATCCATAATAGTCAAGTCTTGATATGGGAGTGCTACATTCAAAACAGCTTCTGGTTTGTAGCTTTCAATCAAGGCAATCACTTCGTCAACTTTGTCAGCGTCAAGGGCAGCTGTCTCAATCTTTGTACTTGTTTTGCCTTCTAGTTTAGCTTTCAAGTCATCACATTTTGACTTGGTACGGCTAGCAATCATAATTTCTTTAAAGGTTTCGCTATCTTGGCAAATCTTTGAAATAGCAACTTGGGCAACGCCTCCACATCCGATAACTAATAAACGACTCATTTTTTTCCTTCCTCTTCTTCTAAAATATCCTCAACATACTTAGGCAACATAAAGGCTCCCACATGTAAGTTTGCAGTATAGTATTCTGTGAAAAGCTGGCGTTTTTTCCAGCCTTCCTTGTCAAAATCTTTGATAGGGTGGTATTTTTTCGATGCAAATCCAAACAACCAATAGCCAGCAGGACTGGTTGGAATATGCGCCTGATAGACCCGGCTGATTGGAAAGGCTTGATTGACCTTGCGGTGCATGCTTCGGCAAGCAGACTCATCCTCGTCAAAAAATGGACTCCCATGCTGGTAAATCATGATGCCGTCTTCTTTGAGAGCTCTGTAACTGTTACCGTAAAATTCCTTGGTAAAGAGTCCTTCCGTATGGCCAAATGGATCTGTCGCATCGTTGATAATGATATCGTAATCATCCTCACAGTTTCGTAAAAATCTCAGTCCATTTTGATAGTAAATGGTAACACGAGGATCATCTAGCCCCGCAGCAAAGTCTGGGAAATACTCTCGACAGACCTCAACCAACATCTCATCTGGTTCCACAATATCGATTTGCTCCAGTTCAGGATAGAGGGTTAATACTTGGGCAACACCGCCATCACCACCCCCGATAACCAAAACTTTCTTAGGATTAGGATGGACAGCCATGGGTACGTGGACGGTCATTTCATTGTAAACAAAATCATCTGCATCTGAAAACAAGACATGCCCATTTAAGATCAATATCTTTCCAAAAGCTGGTGTATCTAATACCTCTATATCCTGCCATTCACTCTTACCAGCGTAGAGTTGCTTGGCTGTTCTCAGGGACAGTTTCACATCTGGAGTATGAACTTCAGAAAACCATAAATCCATCTAGTTCTCCTTTCTCTTAATGACGTTGATGTGATTGACATCTGGATCTTCCGTCCCTTGGAGGGAGCAACCACGTTCTTTGGCAAATTGAATATAATCCACAATGTCTCGTGTAATGCGTTCACCTGGTGCTAGGATTGGAATCCCTGGAGGATAGCACATGACAAATTCCCCACAGACCTGTCCAACAGAATCATCCAAGGTTAAACTTTTTCTTTCTGAATAGAATGCTTCTTGTGGAGACAGCACCAACTCGGGCTGAATATATTCTCCGGCTATCAAGTCCTTCCCATCTCGTGAATATAGTCTCTTGATATCAGCCAAAGCACCAACCAGACGCTCAATGTCTTGGATGCGGTCACCAATTGAAATATAGGCCAATATATTGCCAATATCCCCGAATTCAATCTGAATATCGTATTCGTCTCGTAGGAGGTCATAAACCTCGATACCTGTTAGCCCAATTCCCTGAGTATAAACTGACAGCTTGGTCACGTCAAAATCACAGACCGAAACACCGTCTATGAGCTCTTTTGAGTAGGCATAGTAACCACCGATAGCATTGATTTCACGACGAGCATACTCAGAAAGCTCAATGACCTTTTCAAACGACTCTTTACCACGAAGGGCTAAATTTCGACGCGAAATATCCAAACTAGCCATCAACAAATAAGAGGCGGATGTAGACTGGGTCAGGTTGATGATCTGACGAACATACTCAGGATTCATCTGATTTCCAATAAGTAAAATGGAGCTTTGGGTCAAACTCCCACCAGACTTATGCATAGAAACCGCCGCCATATCAGCGCCAGCGTCCATAGCAGATAGCGGCAATTTATCTGTAAAATGCAGATGAGCTCCATGGGCTTCATCCACTAAAACAAACATGCCAGCTTCATGAGCCATTTCCGTCAATCCCTTGAGATCTGAACAAATTCCATAGTAAGTAGGGTTGTTGATTAGGATAGCCTTGGCATCTGGATGATCCTTTATAGCTTGAGCCACACGGTCATTTTCAAGTCCTAATGCGATGCCGATTTTGGGATCTACACTCATCTCGATATAGATGGGAATAGCACCACATAGAACCAGCGCATTGATAGCAGATTTGTGGACATTACGCGGCAAAATAATCTTATCTCCCGCCTTGCAGGTGGAAAGAATCATGGTTTGAACTGATGAGGTTGTACCTCCAATCATGAGAAAGGCATGGGCTGCACCAAAAGCATCCGCAGCTAATTCCTCCGCATCCCGAATAATCGAAATGGGATGACCAAGATTATCCAAGGGTTTCATAGAATTGACATCAATGCCAACACATTTTTCTCCTAACAGTTCGACAAGTTCTGGATTTCCTCGTCCACGCTTGTGACCTGGCACATCAAAGGGGACAATTCTTTTCTTGCGTAGCTTGACCAAGGCCTCATAAATTGGGGCTTGGTTTTGATCTAACTTCTTCAAGACATACTCCTTTACCATATTTTTAGCACCTCAAGAAGATAAAGGCGCTAAAGGTTGACTTATGAAAAAAGAGCAGGTTTTCACCTGCTCTGCAATCTTCTGACGTGTTTATTTTGGTTTCTGTTGAGTATGTCTGTTCCCGATGTTTCCTAACTCTCTAGTAGCAAATATTACGTACTTTATTGATCGTTTCACAAGATGACGTGTGCTTTCACCACACTAAAAATTTATGAATTAGGACAAGCGTCCTAACATCAACTTATAAAAGTAGGCTTTTAACCCTATCAATAATGTGGCTTTTCAACCACGCTTCGGCATTCAACCCTGCCTGTCCGTAGGCATTTTTTACTCGGGTTTATATTTGCTAGAAAACATCATCTCATTTTCTAAGCCTTATAACTATATCATATTTATAAGAGCTTGTAAAGTATTTTGTGAAACTTTTTTAAAGAATTCCGTTTTTTGTTCGTGAAATATTATTCATCAATAAAAAGAAATCGTTTCAAAACGTCAAAGATATAAGAAAAAAGAAACTACAACCATTCGCCACCGTCCTGATCTTGATAGGTATTTTGATGTTCTTGACCGTCATACCAGATAAAGAAGGTTGTTTCATCTTTTTGCTCTTCTGAGTATAGGTTTTGATACTTTTCATCCAGTCCTCTATAAAATCCGTCTATGATGTCTTGATTCCACTCGTCAGCAGCAAATTGACTCAAACTGCTTTCATGATCAAAGCCCTTTATAAGGATCATTTTATCAGTGAAAATCACATCTAGAGAATCACCAGAACCGTTGTCGATAAGGTAACGGAGTCCATAGCTTTCCTCAGTCTTAACGATCAATCGAAGCCAGGTCTCGTTTGGATCTGTTCGATACTCATCAATGACCAGCAAGGCATCTAAACGCGTCTTTATCTGGTTCCATTCAATTTTTCCCATCTCTTTAATCCTCCATCTTAACGTTTAAAATTTATTATTCTTACAAATTCTATAACCAATTTCTATCTATCCCGTCCGACTGTACTGTGGAATATTTCCTTCACCAGACAAATCATCAGGTGTACGATTTTTATTGAATCTGAGTAGACTGTAATCTTATATTAATTATCATAGTTCAATCAATCGTTCGCTAAGAATAAGAGAGCCACTCATTAATCAAAGAAGCAATTTCTTTAGGTGCTTGAGTATAAAGCTCATGATCAAAGTTATCTAGAAAAATAGTATCAAAATAGTCTGGCAATTCTTTTAGAGCCTCTTCTATCCATGCTACTTCATTAGGATATCGAGGACTAATAAACAAGGTATTTCCCACTTTTCTCTTAAACGCTTGTATTTTTCTCCGTAGCTGTAGTAACGTTTCTATATTTTCATAATTTATAGCTAACTCATATCTATTATACTGCACATTCCAATGATAGGAATGTCTTACAGCTTCTTCCATATTTTTTGACCAATGCTTTGCTTCAGATTTTTCTTTAGAAATAAGAATATCTATGTCAGAAAGGTTTTGAGACTTGATATAGTTTTTGGTTTCCTCTAACTCTGTATCTAAAGGTAAAATCTTATCTAAATCTAAATAGCCACCATCCAAAAGAATCAGTTTTTTCACTTCTTGAAATTCCGATGCGAAATAACGAGCCAAATCTCCTCCGAGAGAATGGCCTATCAGACAGATAGATTCTTCCCCAACTATCTCCTTTTTAAACCATGATTTCAACTCTATTTCATCTCTAAAATACTTTTCATATGGATTTATAAAACAAGCAATCGAGTCTAGCTCTTGAAGAAAATCCTTGCTATGACAGACATTACTTCCCAAACCGCCAATAAAATATATTTTCATTCTCTAATTAATACTATGCTTATTCATCTTTTGTTCAAAGATAGTCGTGATAATCTGACGCAATTCTTCACGTTCTTTTTCTGGGATTTCACCACTTGTTTGGGCTGCAGCGTAGAGTTCAGGGTGTTCAATTGAAATGCGTTTAATAGTACGTGTTGTAGCATGTTTTCTGACAAAAAAAGGGATGCGCTTAATCAAGTCTTGTGGGACAAGCGCAAGAATTTTCTCAGCAGTTTCCTTGTCACTAATCTTAGACGTAGTCAGCCCTTTCTTAATCATTTCCTGTTCTTTTTCTGTAAAATCTTTTAATTCCATCTGATTAATCCTCCTATTCTCTCTAAGTTAAATTATATATCAGTTGTAGCAAGACACCAAATAGTCTGTTTGTAAAATGCTTTCTATACTAGAATTTTCTTTTCACTTTTAATTTCTCCCTAGTAAAAAATCACAAAACCTTTAGGCAATATCACCAGTTGCTGCTCCAATACTTGGCAATGACTGGCTAGCACTACAGAATCACGGTCTACAAGATAGTTTTCATTTGATTGGTTAAAAATAGCTTGGAGTTTTTGTCCATCATTATTCCATTCTAGAGAAAGCACATCAGGCTTGATTTCTTGCAGACTATAGCTTCCATGTTGGATAATGCCTGAAGCATCCTTACGAAGCTGAATCAATTTCTTCATAAAATTCAACATCTCATTGCTATCGGAAACACGTTCCCAAGGCATGACACGACGACAATCTGGGTCTGGCCCTCCACCTAACTCCAACTCAGTTCCATAGTAGAAACACGGTGTCCCCCTTTGTAGAAAGAGGCAAGCAAGGGCAGACTTAACGAGTTGAACATCTTCCTTGGCAGTAGCCAAAATGCGCTCCGTATCATGCGAATCCAAGAGATTGAACATCACTTCCGAAATCTGCTGTCTATAGTACATTGATTGGCTATTGATTTCATCGATAAATTGATGAGACTTCTTAACCCCTCGCAAGAAATAATCCTTGATGCTGTCGGAGAGAGGATAGTTCATGACTGCATGGAATTCATCTCCATTTAACCAAGGCTGGGAAGTATGCCAGACCTCTCCAAGAATATAAAGGTCAGGCTTTTTAGCCAAGACAGCCTTATGGAAATCTCGCCAAAATTGGTGGTCGACTTCATTTGCCACATCCAGGCGCCAAGCATCAATATCAAACTCTTCAATCCAGTAGGTCGCAACGCTTAGCAAATAGTCCCTCACTTGAGGATTGGCCGTATTGAGCTTGGGCATATAGCTGGCAAAAGCGAAGGTATGATAAGGGAGTTTTCTTGGGTTTCCTAGCTTATCCTTGGTCACGGGAAATTCTTGAACATGGAACCAGTCTTTATATTCCGACTTTTCACCATGCTTGAGAACATCCTGCCACTGAGGAGACTGATCCCCGATATGATTGAAAACAGCATCCAGCATGATTTTCATGCCTCTCTGATGGGCCTCCTCCACCAGTTTACGGAAGATTTCCTTGTCTCCAAAATGATGGTCAATTTTAAAATAATCCGTTGTATTATATTTGTGATTGCTTGGGGATTCAAAAATCGGACAGAGATAAAGACCTGTAATGCCCAAGTCCTGCAAGTAATCCAGATGGTCAATGATACCTTGTAAATCACCACCAAAGAAATCACTCGTTTTTGGTTTGATAGAGGAATCCCAAGCCAGAGCCCCTTCTTGAGAAATCTCAGGATTGCCATTAGCAAAGCGTTCTGGGAAAATCTGGTACCATACCGTCTTTGCTACCCAGTCAGGAACGTGGCAAGCATCAATCTCATGGATATACGGAATTTTAAAGCCATTTCCTTCATAATGAAGGTTTTCTAGCATATTTTCAACACATCCCTTATCGCCATACAAAATACTCTGACCCTGCTTATCCTTGAGTTCAAAGAGATACTGGAGTCGGGCATAGCCAACTGAAACTTCCGCTTGCCAGTAATCAAATAAGGCATCAGAAGTTACTTTGACCATCTCCTTGATTGCTTCATAATGGTCCTCTAAAAAGATAAAAGTGTCTCCATAATGCAAGCTGATGCTTTCAATATCATCTTTCTTGGTCCGGATACGAATGTGCATTGTCTTATCCTTATAAAGATAAGCATACTCCGACTCTGGTCTATGGTAAATGGCTGTTAATTCCATTGTATCTGTCTCCTAGTTTACTTTGAATCGCTTTGCGACGCAAACGTTTTCATAATTGTGATTCTAGTATACTACTTTAAAATTTTATTTTCAAGACTTGTCCATAGTTTTGAGTGGATTGTTTTTGAGAATAAAAAAGCAGTAAGTCTTAATACCTACTACTTTCAGATTGATGATTTACAAATGTCTTTCCAGCCACTCTATCTTTTTAAAATCTTTATTGTTATTGTGGTCATTTCGATAGGAATCTTGGGAAGAGGCTTTGTAAATGCTTAAATATTGTTCTAAACTTGGAACACGAAACGTGGTGTCCTCGAGATGAATCAACTCTATTTCTGATTCCAAAACTCCTGCAAAATCAGGTAAAGAATCAATACTTCCGAATTCAACGCTCACTCCATCTTTTTGGAATTCGTGCTCGTGAATATCTGCCAAGGAATAGCCTAAGTGGTTCATCACTTTCATTATCTTGTCCCAGTCATAAATCCTGAGATGATCAGGCGCTTCCCAGCCTCTAGGATCTCCAGAGACATGAATGTCAATGTCAGACGGCTGCCATTCTTTATTTGAACGGTATTCAAAACCCAAAGACCCCATGAGCGTAGGTGTGATTCCGATTTTGTTTAAATGTGAACAAATTGTTCGAAATTCATCAAATAGAGAATTCATCCCTCCTCCAATCGTTGATATGGAACTCGATTTCGCAGTGAAAAATAAACTAATTTTTAATTTCTACTCTTTCGGTTTTGAAAATACTTCTACTCGCTGAGCTAGTACTTTGATTTCTACAGGTAGGTTATCCGACTTATCGCCGTCAACATCTGACTCCAATTCACTATCTGAAGAGATCTTAATATTGCGCGCTCTGATATATTCAATATTATCATTGCCAACAACATCCCCTTTTAGTAAATCTGGAATGACGGATAATTTAGAGAATATAGATGCATCTTTTAGAATCAAAATATTGGCATAGCCATCTTTATTTTCTTCAAAGATTTTCTTATCAGCGAAGTAATTGGTCAAGAGAACCAAAACATGGCTAGCTTCACCAACATAATTTCCATTTTCTGTCTCAATCTTAATGTTAAAGACCTGATCCGTCATCACAGACTTCATGGTATTTACAGCATAGGCAAGAATACCAAATTTTGTCTTGTCCTCGATCTCCACATTGTGAATCGCCTCAGGCAGAGAACCGATACTAAAGATATAACCAAAATAGTTATCATTTGCTTTACCGATATCAATCTTGTTGGTTAAATTAAAATCGAGTTCATCTATCGCGCCATCGATGTCTTGATTGATTTCCAACAGTTTTGTAATGAGATTACCCGTACCGCCTGGGATAATACCCAACTTAGGAACGTAGTCTCTCTCAGCAATACCCGAAATGACTTCATTGACAGTCCCATCTCCACCAAAACACACCACTGCATCATACTGCTCACGAGACGCTTCTTCAGCAAAATTTGTTGCATCCAACGCTTTTTCGGTAATTTTGGTTTCCACGTGCTCAAAATAATCTTTGGCCTTATTCTCCAGCTTAACCTTATAATCCAAGGCCTTTTCCCCACCAGAGGTAGGGTTGATAATTAACATTGCTTTTTTCATTGATAATACTCCTTAATTTTTAAATAGAAATGTTAGTGTAACTACATCAGTCATTACATATAATGCTATTATATAATGAAACCTCAAAAAATAGAAATCAGACGTACCGGAGATTAATATAATTTTATTCTATTCTCCCATCACCTAATTACATCCTTTAAGGATTCATCCAAATCAGAATAAGCTTTATCCTTTATCCAATAAGGAATACCATAAGTTGCCTCTGCCACCAAGTGAGATGGCGTTTCTACTTACAATAGTCTTTTATTTTATCAACATATTTTGTCAAAAGATTTTTTGAATATATTTTTTCATTTTTTGAATTTCTAACTTCTTTCCAAAGGATGGAAGCTACTTTTAGTTTATTCGAGTAATTGTGACTATTTTCGTCTGCACAGAAGTCCTTTAAAAATTGGTTCCATTGACAAACCGAATGGTCATACTTAGCATAATCTGAATTTCCATAATAAACTTTTAGCATATCTTGGATTTTAAAACTCAAATCATGTTCTCTTTTTACTTTTCTCCAAGCTGTCGCCATATCAGCAGTAAATTTAAAGGGGGAAACACCTGTTAAAGTTGAGAAATATTCTCTAAAGTGTGCGTTAAAGGAGAACCCGCATTCAAGCAAGGGCGTATCTAAGGTAAGGACTTCTACTCTTTTCTTTTTCCTTTTTACTGATGATTTTTTAATCAAATTGCCCTTAAAGTACTGCTCAATAATATGATTGAGTTCCTGTTTTGTACCTCTATATTCAAGCCCTAATGACTTGCATATCTGTGAAAGTTCATCCCGATACCAATAGTATTTATTAAATTCATCAAAGGATGTGATTTTATCAAACTCAGGTCTGTTCTCTATCAATATAGTACCTCCTTCCTCAAAAAACAATTTTGGTTTACATCTTAAAAGAGTGAAATTATTCTACCTTTATAAGTAAGAAATAACCAAGATTTTAAACCAGATTTTCCATAAGATTATAAATTTAACTTATGTGTTTACTTTTTTATAAATAAAGACATATAGACTTACAGATAAACTTTAATCAATCTTCTCAAGATCTTCTTTAATATTTTTCCCTTTTTGTATACTATCTTTTTCTTTATCAAGTCTAATAGAACTTAACAAATAAGTTAAATAATGATCTAACTCATTGTAGTATATATGACCTACTACATTTTTTCCAACATAAAACCATTCAATATCATAATCATAATCCTGATTGTTCTGGTTCAGATATTCAAAATAATTCCAACCATCTTCCTTATAATCGTCTATGTGCGATTCTGGCTCTGACTCATAAGAGTAAGGAAAACGTTTCTGATATTCCTCTGTTAACCAACTTCTATATTTACCGTCATTTTCAAGGAAATTTTTAAGGAGTTTTTTATAATCTTTCTTCGTTATTGGTATCGCTTTTAAATAGTTTGATATTGGTTCAGAAGATATTAATTTGTTTTCTCTCATTTTATGTCTGAGATATAATATAAGTTCAATTGTTGCTGGATCATCACCGTATGTACCACATTTTACATTATTATCTCTATTTTCTATTACTTTTTTATATAATGGTTCAATGTCTTTCAAACAATCTTTTCCGAAGATTTTTTCAATATATCCTTCAAATATTTTTTCCACATTCTTTTTCTTTTTATTTTTATTTTCCATATTAAGCCTTACTTTCTTTTTTAGTTAAATAATTGAATGATCAATGTTTTTTATTATCTAAATCAAAACCAAACTGCCAAAATCCCATATCAAGTATTTTCATTTGAGGATACGACATATCTGCAACTATAAAATTCTTTTGTATTGAATCTAATTATTCTAAGTTTTTCTTATAAAAATCTACTAGTTGTATAATAGATTTAATGTTATAGGTTCCGTTTGCAATCTTTTGTGATTTTAATCCAGCAACAAAATATCTATCATATGCAGGTACACAACCGAGTGTGCCCTTCAGTATCTTTGTGATTAGTGTATCTGACAAGTTATTTTTCAGTGCTGAACTTCTCACTTCACGCCTAATTTCATCATAATAACTAGCAATAAATTCATTAATTTCCTTTAGCAATTTTTGGTTTTAAAGAAATTGAAATATTCTCTTTCTAATCTATAACTATACCTATTCTGTTCGAGTTTCAGCTAAATATATTCCCCATTCAACTAATTCTACAGGCAAATCATAAACAGTTTTTCCATTACTTTCATAGATCTCAGAGATTCCTGGTGAGGTCTTAGAAAAAGTTTTCCAAGCTGTCACTAGTTCTTCTACAAATTGAATATTATGAGGTTCAAAAAAGTCATTAAATTTCGATAGTTCTTTACTATAAATTGTCACAACATTATAGCTATCAAGCATGATCTCATCATGACTTTTATGCCCACAAAATCCAAACTGACTTAGTCCATCATTAATAAGCAAATCACCGTATCTAATCAACAGTGCTAGGCATTCCTCTCTTGAACAACCATCAATATAATAAACATCCTTATGGGATTCCTTGATAATATTCTTTGCTATCACTTTTTCTCTATCAATACTGACAGGCAATTCCAAAATAAAAAACAAGGGCTCGTCATGAATCGCAATAAAGTGTTGAAAAACCTCTAATATTTTTTCTGCGTGTACATTCGCCATCAAATGATGTTCAGTTAACTTTGTAAATGACTCAAACAGGTTTTCTACCAAGCTAACTCGATGACCTTTTACTAAATTCAACATTACGCGTCCTCCAGAGAATTTAAATATTATACACATTTATAATCTCATTATACCATTAAAACCTGAAAAAGACTGCAACTTCCCAGTCACAGTCTCTTATAAATCTACCTCAGTTCCTTCAAGGAAAGTTACTACAATTTGTCCAACTTCTGAAATACTGATGTGGTCGAGAACTTGATTCATGATAACTCCATCACATTTATCTAAATCTAGTATCTGATACATCTTCTTGGCATAGTGCTTATGGAGAAGATTTGTTCCTTGCTCAAGCTTTTGCCACTTAGCTACAACATCAGATCTATGTTCTTGTAGCAGTCCAACTGCTTTCATAAATGCTTTCTCAAGCATTTCTTCATCTATATGATTGTTTAAACATCCAATCTGGCCTTTGATCCTATATCGATTGTTACACTGCCAAACCTTCCGTTTACCTCGACTTGTAGTCCAATTTTTTCTACCAAATGCTGAACCACATTCGGCGCAAAATACTTTTGTTGTAAAGGGATTGTTTTCTTTCTGCATGATATAAAATTGGAGCTTATGTTGTTCTCTAAATTTCTTTCTTCTTGCTATTTCTAACTGAACAATCTCCCACTTCTCTCTATACTAGTATATAAACTAATAAAAGGATGACTATATAGCCATCCTGACAATTTTTATAATTGTATCAAGTTTTACCTAAAAATACTGTATTAATCTATCCTTCTCACATTAAACACATCAAAAGTTCAGTCTGCGAAAGCATCACATCCCTTATATCAGGACTAATACTCTCACTTATTAACACATTTAAAGAAGCATCTGTCAAAATATAATCACAATCTATATAACACTACAAAAAAGTATTCCACTATTTGCAATACTCTTTTGTAGTGTCTCGCTAGCTTTGCATAAATGCTACCGAAGCTCCTCACCGCTGCGACGAGACACATTAGAAATTCTGAACCCTGCGAAATTATTGTTACCATAATCTTGCCCTCCATTACATTCAATACATTTAATAAGCAATCACTTACTAAGTGTATAAGTATTTCTACAACCATTTGTGTGACCAACGAAAATAAGGTAGAGGAGTCTGATACATCGGTTAGCAGCAAATGATGAGGAGGGGAGTCGAACCCCTATCCCCGATAACAGAAGATTCAATATTTCAATCTTATTCTATCATGAAATTTTTAAATAAACAATCATAATTTTACTCTTAATGTTCTCAAAAATTTAATCTCAAGCTATGTTAAGAAATTCATCAACAACATCTACAAATTTCCCCAAGACCAAATCTTACCTAAGTTTCATATATAAGAGGTGACACATTCATTCCCATAAAGCCATGCTCATTGGTAATAAATGTACCCCCTAAGTGTAAATAGAAATAAAAACTCAGTAACAGCACCTATCGGACCAATACACTTAACTTCTCCTCTCAGTCTGATACTTCCTCACATATCACAAAAAACCGGGTATCACAAAAATTTTTGCAACACCCAGAAGTCCCATAATATTAACGATATTTGTTGTACGTTATTTATCGCCAACATAGCTACTCCACTTAAATTTTTAAGGAGAATAGTCTCCATAAAAATAATTAAATGAATATTTTCAATACGCTCTATGCAAGACCAATCCATCCATATCCTTGTACTGCCATATCCACAAAATGGTTGATGAGTAAGGATACCTTAGAATCAAAGGCTGCTTTGTCATAACTTTCAGGAAGATCCTGATTTAATGATAATTCAACTTCATATTTAAGTTTGGCACGTGGCTGCTCATCTTTATACCAATCTACCACAAGAAGATCACTACGATTATCCATCAATTTCTTAAACAGATTTTTTGCAGATAATTTTACTTTTTGCTCCTCACCCTGTGTCAATTTCTTTCCAGTAACCAATAAATCGTAAATTTCCAGTTCTTCTTCCGTAAGACCTTCCATATTGGCACGATTGTCCTCTTGACGAAGTTCTTCAAGAAGCTTCACAAGTTGCTCGTAATAATCTTCATTTTCTGTTCCACCTGCATTATAGGAATCAATAATGCGTTTGAATCGTTCAGAAAATTTCGTTCTAGTGCAATTTCTCTTAAGCATTTGTTCTAGCGCTTGCTCTATATATTCCTTCAAGTCATTAATTTCAATAGCTTTATACTCAGCCAGTTTTATTTCTTGTCTTAACTGTTCAATATCTACTTTAGATAAATCTATGGCCTTTGTCCCTTTAATCATGTACTGAGGTTCTTCCCCCTGAACATGATAAACGAAATCCTGACTTGCAATTACACTACCGTCCAGAATTTGATTCATTTTCTGTCTGGCACGAGCTACTTTTTCATCATCAATAGTATGATAAAACAATCCGTGTAAATAAACGAGTGGTGCAAATTTATCATTAGTCCAATTTCTTTCAAAAATTTCTGGTTTTGATGCTTCGTAGAGATTTGTTAAGGTGTTCAGTATAACCTTGAATTTTTCTTTAGCATCATCTTTAGCGATAATAGCGTCATAAGCTCTTCTTAAAGCATCCAGTTTATCCAGAGTATTGGAATCTGCAATGATTTTCTCTAATGAAACGCCTAAAGAAAGCAAGAAAGAATCTGCCTCATGAATTGTACCATCAATGTATCCGATCAGCTGATCTATATCTTTTGCAGGAAATTCTGTTCCGTCATTACCCGTGGCGTATTCTGTTAATGCTTTCTTCATATATTTAAAAACATTCACATAATCAACGATAATTCCAGCAGGTTTTCCAGGATAAACTCTATTGGCACGAGCTATGGCTTGCATCAGCGTGTGCCCCTTCATCGGCTTGTCAAGATAGAGCGTAGAAAGGTTTTTCACATCAAACCCTGTTAGCCACATGGCACACACAAACACTAATTGCAGAGGATCATCTGGACTCTTAAATCGATCCTCGATATCTCTACCATCAGGTGTAATTTCTTTCATCTTTGCACGATGCTCCGATATTTTCAACCCTTGTTTAGCAAACTTGGTTTCTTCATCATTCTCTTCAGAAATAACAACTGCCATTTCCACCCTATTCATATAAGCAAGAATATTTGTGAGCTGATCACGTTCTTCTTTTGTAGTGGCAGAATTTCGCTGTTTCGTAAACTTCTGCTTTTCAATAGCCCAGTAATGTTGCACTTTGTCATACATTTTGACAGCCGTATATTTGTCAACTGACACAACCAGTCCTTTTCCAAGAAATCCTCGTCTTGGAAAGTGGTAGGCAATATCCTGCGCAACCTTATCCAGTCTGTCATCACGTTTAATAACTTCTAAAATACGAGAGGATGCATTTTCCAACAGACGGATTTCGTCTTCATTAAGATTTTCTTCTTCGATAATATCTACAACATCATCATCAAGGAAATTATTTTCAAGACCTACTTCCGGAACGCGTCTAGAATAGAATAATGGCACAGTAGAGCCATCTTCGACAGACTGTGCAAAATTATACTCTGATACATAATCTCCAAACCATTGATTTGTAAGACGTTTTGTGCCTAGCAACGGTGTTCCAGTAAATGCAACAAAATTAGCATTAGGAAGGGCTGTTCTCATATTTTCTGCTAAATCTTTGTACTGTGTTCTATGTGCCTCGTCAACTAGAACAATGATATCATCACGTGTAGAAAGAACAGGATACTTCTTCGTCTTATCGAATCTGAACTTATGAATCAACGTGAAAATAAATGCTTTATTGGTAGTTAAAAATTCTCGTAGTTGCTTGCTGTCCTTTGGTTGACATTCCTCTTTAGAACCGATAACTTCTGTCCGTACAAAGTTCTTATGAATCTGTGTATCCAAATCTTCACGGTCTGTAATAACAAGGAATGAAAAATTACCAGCCACTTTGCGTTTAACTTTACGTGCAAACATAACCATAGAATAGGATTTACCTGAACCCTGTGTATGCCAAAAAACACCAAGCTTACCGTTAAGCTCTTTTCTGTGCTCCACTGATTCCATTAAATTATTTACACCTAAGTACTGGTGATTTTTAGCGATAATCTTTATTCTCTGGTTTTCAAAGAGAATAAAGTTTTCAATATAGTCAATCAATCTATCTTTGTTAAGAAGACCATCTACAAAATATCTGACAGAGCTATCCTTAACATTATCCGCAGCAAGAATTGCTTCTCTGTCCAGTTTCTCTTTTTCGCTATCAACTTTAAGCCACTCAAAAAAGTAGTCATAGGTCGCATTAAATGCACCAAGCTTAGTTTCCAATCCATTTGAAAGAACACAAATTTGATTGAATGCAAATAGATTCGGAACATCTCGTAAATAATTCTTTAAATTCTTATTATAGGCTTCTTCTATCTTAACGATGCTATTCTTCAGTTCAATGAACACAAGAGGCATCCCATTGATGAAGATAAGGATATCCGGTCTGCGATAATAGACCTTTCCTTTAATCCACATCTGAGAAACTGCTGTGAAAGTGTTATTCTCCGGATGCTCAAAATCGATAAGCTTTACAAAATCAAAATCTTCTTTACCATTTCTACGGACTGTGATTTTTATATTATTGCGAATTTGTCTGTATATTTTATAGTTAGTATCAACAATATCCGTACCCGTGTAGTCCCGCCTTAAGTTTTTTACTATTTCCTTGATTTTATCTTCAGAGATAGTAGGATTAATGCGTTTCAAAGAAGACAGCATCACATCAGGAAGAACACATTCTTTCTTTGAAGCCCTTCCTGTACCATCATTCAAATCATCTTGCTTACTCAGATCAGCATCACAAATGAGGATATCATAGTTAAATGGTTCCGCTTTTAATTTTGCAAGTATAGCCTGTTCTATATCATCTTCAGATATAAAATTACGCATATGGATCCCTCCTTATTACACTTCAAGTTTCCCACTCATTAGGCGTGGTAAAAGCATATCACGTTGCTTTGTAATTCGTATTAACTGTTTCTTCAATACATTGATTTCATCAAACATTGGATTTATCAAATTATTGAAATGTTCCATTGTTATTGCATCTGGAACTAAGATTTTCAATTTTTCCAATCGCCCTTTGCTAATCTTTGGTTGAGCACTTCCTGTAACAACACCAGTTATAGGGAATCTACAAAACGTCAAATAGAGGAATCGTGTTGAAATATTACCTTTTCCTCTTATAACATGTGCATGATTATTAACCCAAAACTTGTCATTTACTAATTGAAGCACAGGAAAACCGTCCGTAGTAACAACAGTTCCATCTTCACCTAATAACAAGTATTCTCCGTCAAACAGATAATTATCAACATAATCCATTAACTTTGCTGCTCCGTAATATGGATATATTTTTTCCATTTCATCTCTTTGCTTAGAGCTTAAAGGTACTCTCTTGGAATCAAAGAAATCCATCGATTCTGAAATAGGTTGATATTGCCATCCGATTGGGAGCGTACCAACAAATTCCAAATTCTCATATACCGGAAAACGAAATCTTACAAACCATTCCTTATATAGATTCTCTGCCATTTGTTCCAACAACTTGATACGCTTGTTGTTGTTTTCGATGAGATCATCAAATGTTGAGAGAGTTTTAACAATCGCATTCTGTTTCTCTATTGAATAATCTGGAATAGTAAATCTCAGTAATCCCTCTATTCTAAGGTTTGGTTGCGTTGCTACACAGGATATATTATCGATATATTGCAAAAAGCCTTTCGTTTGGAAAATATAATAAACAAATCTTGGATTAAGACTTTTCTCTAATCTAAGTCGTATTGTTCCATTATTATAAACTGAATTAATATCGGATGTAATGATTTTTGATACACCAACAGTTGCACCTGTTCTTGCAATTAACAAATCATTTTTTTTGAGCAAAAAATTTTTTCTGTCTTTTTCGCTCGTTTCAGTGAATCCCCACTCATCATAATTTTTCCCTTGGGATATATCTTGGATACGAATACATTTTAATCCTGTGTCATATTCAACAATAGGAGCTCTTTTAATAGCATCCAGACCTGTATTTGCACTTAGTGTTTTATCTTTTAACCTCATATCACTCACCCAATAATCCTTTGAGATTATTTGCGATGAGTTCTTCAAGTTTCTTTGCCTCAGCACTTAAAGAAGTAAATTCAGAATTAAGGGAAAGCATCTCTTTTTTAAACTCTTCCTGTGTTAAGCCGTCGTCTTCAATAACCACACCAACGTAACGCCCTGCATTAAGAGAGTAGTCTTGATCAATGATTCCGTCTTCACCATCTATAGGTGCTGCCTTACAAAGACCGATAACATCAGCATAAACACCATCAGGGAATCTTTCAGTTAACCAGTCAATTTGTGACTGCCAATATGATTTTGTGAGAACTTCTTTGTCATCAGAAGTTTTCGGTGCATTAGCAAGCTCAGTTTTATACTCATCAATCAAATCAACAAGAGCCTGTGTATCACCGTGATAAAGCTTGGTAATAATACCTAAGTTCTTAATCTGCTCATCCGAAAATTTTCTATGAGCACGGTCAATCTGTGTAAATACATTTCTCGAATCTATAAATAAGATTTCATTTTTCTTATTAGTATTTGGTTTCTGTTTATCGAAGAACCAAAGAGTTGCCGGAAGTGTAACAGATGAGAACATATTTGAAGGAAGAGTCACCATTTGTGAAATAATACCTTCTTCAATCATTTTCTTTCTGATTTCATATTCTGAACCAGAAGCATCTGAAGCGGAGTTTGCCATAACAAGAGCTGCCTTACCATACTCATTTAACGCAGTTGCAAAGTATCCAATCCATAAATAGTTGGCATTTGGGACTGTTTCTTTTTTATCTGATTTTTTCTTTGTCGATTTTGTCTTATTTCTTGGTACGCCGTACGTATTGAAACGGATATCGTCAGAAACTTTCTCAACCACAACCTCATCAACATTAAAGGGTGGATTTGCCATTACATAGTCAAACTGTCCAACTGCATTATATGGATCAGAATAGAATGAGTTAGCTTGTGTAATATCACCACGAATATTATTCAGAAGAAGATTCATCTTTGCCAGTTTAACTGTGTCTGGTTCCTTTTCCACGCCATAGCAACGGAATTTCATCTGTTCACTCTCGCTAGCATTGTGATTATGCATGTACCTTGCAGCCTGAACAAACATCCCTCCTGAACCACATGCTGGATCTAGGAACTTCTTTTCACCGGGCTGAGGATCTAATACTTCAACCATATATCTTACAACTGTTGCAGGTGTATAGAATGTCCCACCATCCTTACCTTCCGCAAGTGCGAATTTTCCTAAGAAGTATTCATAAATTTCACCAAAGATGTCAATAGTACTATTCTCAGGAATATCCTTGAAAATACGCACAATGTTAGAAAGAAGCTCTGGTTCCTCTTCTGGAACAAGCTGTGCGTATACTTCTTTAGGAAGAACTCCTTCCATTCTAGGATTTTCATCTTCAATAGCTTCCATAGCTTCCTTTACGATGATAGCTTTGTTTGCATCGTCCGGTGCGTCATTAATAAAATCGTAATAAGCACATTCTGGAAGATAGAAACCGCACTTTTCTAAAGAAATTTCTTTCACGGATTTTTCCATACGACTACCTTTAAGTCGATTATATTCAGCTTCAATTTCATCCTTATGTTGTTTATATAAAATATCTGCATATCTAAGGAAGATAAGTCCTAGAATAGGCTGACCATATTTATTTGCAGCTAAATGCGCACTTGCACGAAGAACATCGGCAGAATGCCATAGTTTATCTTTTAATTCTTTCAGTTCTGTATCTTTCATTTTCTATTTTTCCTCCTTCATAAATTCAAGTACATCGTTAGGATAGGAGTACAGTTCAGCACTAAGCAGATACTCTCTAATTTATCTAAAGCTATGTATTTTCCTGTACGTATTTTCGTACTAATATTCGCCAAAATATTAGCTTCTCTTAGCAAATCCTGATTAGAGATTTCTTTTTCTATCATCATATGTAGCTGTTTTTTGTAACTTACAGTCATCATAATCTCTCTGTCAACGTTTTAATAAATTATATCACATTTCTGTGAATACGCATACAGCTGTATATCCTTTAAATCAGATCTACCCTAAGAAAAAAGGCATAACCCCGAGAATACACTCTAGACTATGCCATCTTTTTTATAATTACAGTTTCTCTAAGAAGCTTACCGCCTCAACATGACGAATTCTTGGAACTCAAAAGGTTTGGGGAGTTCAAAGCTCCAGTGGAGCTTTGAATCCTCTCGCCCTAAAATGAAAAAGTGAGAGGATTAACTCCGTTTCACTAACAAACTCACACACTCGACGTGGTGCGTCTGCGGAAATAAATCCACTGGCTGGACTTTCTTCAATTCATATCCCAACTCTTGGTAGAGTTTGATATCACGCGCCATGGTTGCGATATTACAAGAGATATAGGCAATGCGGTCAGCTCCAGTTTGGCTACTTGCTTTGATAAAACTTTCGGTCAATCCCTTGCGTGGAGGATCAACCAAGATAACGGTTGGTTGGATACCTTCCCTAAGCCAATTCTTCATGGCATTTTCAGCTGTGTCACAGACATAGTGTGCATTAGTGATATTATTCAAGGTAGCATTCTTCTGACTATTCTCAATCGCTTCTGGGATGACCTCAACTCCATAGACTTCTTTAACATGTTTCGCAACAGAGAGGCCAATCGTTCCAATCCCAGAATATGCGTCAATCACCACATTATCTTCTCTTAACTCCGCAAAGTCAATAGCTGTTTGATAAAGTTTCTCTGCCATCTCAGTATTGACCTGGTAAAAGGCTGGGCCAGCGATTTGGTAGTCATTTCCCAACATCTGGTCCGTAATATAGTCTTGACCATAAAGAGTCTTCCACTCCTTGCCGAAAATCGCATTGGTATTCTGGTCGTTGATATTTTGCATGACAGACACAATCTCTGGGAATTGCTTGATTAGTTGTTCAATCAACTGTTCAACACGAAAAAATTTAGGACGTGTAGTCACCAAAATGACCATGATTTGTCCTGAATAGTGACCACGACGCACAACGAGGTTGCGAATCAAGCCAGACTGTTCCTTTTCGTCATAAGGTTTTAAATCAAAACGACGAAGCAAATCGCGTAGAACTACTACGACTTGGTCAATGACAGGATTCTGGATGAAGAAATCTTCAAGGGGCATAAGGTCATGCGAATTTTTACGGAAAAAGCCAGTTTCCAAGACACCATTCACTCGACGAACGGGCACCTGTGCCTTATTTCGATATCGGATTGGATGGCCCATGCCGAGCGTTTCAGCGACCTCTACATCGGTAATGCCAGCAATCTTGTAGAGACTGTCTTTGACTTGCTTGGTTTTAAACTTTAGCTGCTCTGGATAGGAAAGATGCCCCAAGTCAGCGATACCTGAGCGTAGATAAGCTAGGTCAAGGTCTTGGTTACGATGCGGAGAATATGTAAGGTATTCTTCAACTTTTCCATAGCCGATCTTTTTATTGACCTTAAGGACACGCATGAGGATTTTCTCAGTTGGTAGAGCATTTTCTACAAAAAAAACCAAACCATCTACCTTAGCAACCCCAGCACCTTCATGGGTCAAATCGACAATTTCAACTTCTACAATATCATTTTTCTTTAACATATTTTTCACTTTCTATCGGCCGACAAAAAAAGACGGCAACATTTCTGTTACCATCTATTATATCATGAAATGACCTAAGCACCAAAACTCTTGAAGAAGTTAACAATGGCTTCCCACAGGGAGCTAAAGAAGTTACCCCCGTCTTCTAGTGCTTTATTGGCATCAAAGTTGATATTGATATTTTTAAAGCTATCTCCAGCTTGAGAGATAATACTTTCCTTAAGGTCATTTAGGGTTTTAGTGAAATCAGCATTGTTCAAAATGTCACTCTTTGAGAGGTTAAGTGCAAAATTGATGATGATATTGACCTGGTTTCCTGTTATAACCTGATCGAGTTTGTAGTTTTTTAGCGTGTCTTCTACAATTTTGCGAACATCCTCTTCTGTCAGATTTCCTTTGGCTTCTTTTGCCTTTGCGATTCCTGCCTTGATATCTGCCAAGGCGACATTGAGTTTATTGGCATCGTAACCTGACTTGTCCTTGTTTTCAGCATTGATATCGGATAAAGCTTTTAGCTCCTCTTGGGCCAAGTCTTTATTGGCTTGCGGTACTTTGGCACCATTGGCCTCTAACGAGTAGTAAATCCCTGCTAGGGCGCTCTCTCCTGTAACTGGAATAGGAGCTGCAACTGTGATTTTGGCATGCTCCACTCCCAGCGTCACTGCTGCGTTACGGTACATATCCTGCGTCACCTTGGTGATATTTTCAGGCGTTTCAATCTTAACCTCTAGAGGCGACTTATCACCTAGCTTTTGAATCTTAGCTGACGAATAGAGCTGTAGGCTAGCATCATTAGCCACATTCATAATTTTCGAATAGATATCAGGTGTCATGGTTTTGATATCTTTGGTGTCTTTTGATGCGTCATAGCCAAGTTTGCTAAGAGTTTGATTTTTTTGGTCTTCAGATAAAGAAGAACCTAGAACATATTCAGGTTGTACATAGGTTTCATCGATTACTTTTTGAACATCTGTTGCTGCGTAGACACTCGTCATAGCTGTTGCAGCCCACAATACTGCAGCACTTGTTAGAAAGAATTTCTTTCTCATGGGATATTCCCTCCTTTACCTTTCTATGGTAATAAAACAATCTTAAAGAAAGCTTATAGTGAAAAACACCTGGTCAAACCAGATGTTTAGAAGAAATTAAAGAATTTCATGATATAGAGATTAAAGCGAACCTGTCTTGAGTAGTAATAATTTCCACCATTTTCATAGAGTTCGGCTCCGTGAAAGATAGAAATAGGATTGATATAGGTGTAGGTCTTCCCAGTAGTATTGCCAAGGATAGGAGCGACCGTTTCTCGGGAGTAACGCTTGGCTAGTGCCAGAGTATTTTCCTTGCCATTCTGAGCGATAAAGTCGATATAGGCAGGGCCAAAATTATAGGCTTGAACGGCGGTCCAGACATCTACTCCTTTGCTCTGTGCCAAATAGAGGTTATCTGTTAGTGTCTGTATCCCTTGGCGAATACTAGAGGCATCGTCATTGATGGTATTTGTAGCGCCACTAGCAGACTCACTAGACTGCATGACATCCCGCTCTTTACCCTTCGTTTCGGTATAAATCATGGCGAGCACCAACTCTTCATTGGCTGGGGTATCTCTTTCACTGAGGATTTCTCGAACCATGGGTTGGTAGGTCATGACTTGTTTAACATCCTGATGGATATGATAAGCTTTGTATCCTGCGAAAAGGAAGACTGCTAGCACAAGCACTCTTCTTATAAATTTAAACATTATTTACTTTGAATATCCTCGATATTTTTGATTAAGATAGAATAGGTTCCATTGTCATTTTGGATAAACTCAACAGATTCTGCGTCTTGATAGACGTTATTGGGAACGATGAGTTCGATTCCGTTTGACAAGGAAAGTTTTTGATTTTCAAATTTCTTGAGCTGACGACTGGCATCAATTTCATCAAACTGAACTGGTTCTGGTACAGCTTCCTTGACTTGATCAATAAAGCTCAAACGAGCTGTCAGATTGTTGTCAAAAAGGTCGTTAGCCAATTTTTCAGGTGACAATTCATTGCTTTCTTCAAGATTGTTGAAAATCGCTGATTTGACCTTGGATTGAAATTGAAAATCATCTGTGTTAAAAGATTCAGCAATCCTCTGGGCCGTTTTCTCCAGTTCCTTGATGGATTTCTTTGGTGAAATCTTAGGGGCAACAGCTAGGAGATTATCTGAAAAATAATTCAAGAAAGTCCCATTGTACTTGATACGTTTTTCGATGAGATGGTACTTGCGACTTTGAAGATTGACCACCAAGGCCTCATCAGCCCCTGTTCCAAATCCAGGCAGGTTATTCTGAGTCAGCTTGATTGGGTTATCAACTTCTCCACCAAGGTGGGTCAAGGTCTCACGCAGGGCGATTCGCAAGAAAGCAAAATGTTCAACGCCTTCTTTAGAAAACTGAACAAAAACCAAGTCATTGGTCTTGAGATTTTCAGAAATGCTAAACTCCTCTTTCCAGAGATTAGCCAGTGTTACTGATGTCTCCAACAAATCATCTGTGATGTGATTGAAGAAGGGATTTTCTACTTCGAAAATCCCAGTCTTAGCTTCATCTGAATACACACGTTCAATTTTTTTGCGCAGGTATTCTTCGATTTTTGGAGTGATATTGAGAAACTTATCCGCTAGAAACAGCTCGGTATCGTCTGGGCTGAACTGATGGATAATAGCTTTCTTAATATAAATGTCCATAAAAGTATTAGTCCTCGTATAGTGGGAAGGCATCTGTCAACGCTTTGACTTCACTTCTCACTTCTTCTAAGACAGCTTCGTTTTCTGCATTCTTAAGGGTTTTAATGATGAGTTCAGCCACTTTACGGCTTTCTTCTTCACCAAATCCGCGTGCAGTGATGGCTGCAGATCCGATACGAATCCCACTTGTCTTGAACGGTGACAAGGTTTCGTAAGGGATTGAGTTTTTATTTAGGGTAATATTAACTTCATCCAGCAAGTTTTGAGCAACTTTTCCGTTTTCTACAACCTTGGTTACATCAACAAGGAAGAGGTGATTTTCAGTCCCACCAGAAATGATACGGAAATCAGGGTCTTGCAAGAAGACTTCAACCATAGCCTTGCTGTTTTTGATGACATTGGCAGCATATTCCTTGAAGGCTGGATCCAAAACTTCTTTGAATGAAACCGCCTTAGCAGCGACAACATGCTCCAAAGGACCACCTTGAATACCAGGGAAAATAGCTGAGTTGATTTTCTTAGCAAGTTCTTCGTCATTAGTCAAAATCAAGCCACCACGAGGACCACGAAGGGTTTTGTGGGTCGTTGTTGTAGTGATATGAGCGTATGGCACTGGGCTAGGGTGAAGACCAGCTGCAACCAAACCAGCGATATGGGCCATATCGACCATGAGCTTAGCGCCAACTGCATCTGCGATTTCACGGAATTTTGAGAAGTCAATAATTTGAGAATAGGCTGAAGCACCTGCTACGATTAGTTTTGGTTTTACTTCTTGGGCTTGTTTCAAGATTGCATCAAAGTCCAAGAGTTCCGTTTCAGGATCCACACTGTAAGAAACAAAGTTGTAGGTTTGACCAGAGAAGCTAACTGGAGCTCCGTGGGTCAAGTGTCCACCTGCTGCCAAATCCATTCCCATTACAGTGTCACCTGGCTCAATCAAGGCCATGTAAGCCGCACAGTTGGCTTGGCTTCCTGAGTGAGATTGGACATTGGCGAATTTAGCACCGAAAATTTCTTTTGCACGTTCAATAGCTAGAGTTTCTACCACGTCTACTACATCGGTTCCACCATAATAACGGCGTCCTGGGTAACCCTCGGCATATTTGTTTGTCAAGATAGACCCTTGAGCTGCCATAACAGCCTTGGAAACCACGTTTTCCGAAGCAATCAACTCGATATTGTTTTGTTGGCGTTCTTCTTCTTTGGCAATAGCATTCCAGAGATCAGCATCGTATGCTTTAAAATCGTCTTTGTCAAAAATCATAGGTCTTCTCCTTTATAATATGACAGGTCTTTTAGTTTAAGAAAATATACTAAAAGATGCGAATAAACCGTTTCTGCACTTTATCACAAGTATAACCAACTTTTTCATAAAATGCGTGAGCACCCAGACGATGATCGGCAGAGTTTAAGCGGATAAACTCATAGCCCCGTCTTTTTGCTTCTTGATCCAACCCTTGCAGTAAGCTTTTACCGATACCTTGCCCTTGTGCTTGAGGTGAAACCGCTAAGCCTAAGATATTAAATCCTGCTTTGGAATAGAGGGATTCATAAACTTCAGCATGGACATACCCAAGCAAGGTATGGCTGGCTTCATCCTCATAACCAAGTAGGAAATGATGGGAATCCTGAGATAATCTAGCTAGTTGACTAGCTGTGTCCTCTAGACTAAAAGAATAGCCCAAAGCCTCTTGGTTAATCTCACATATAGCATTCACATCTGTTTCTTGCAAATCTCTTAGCATCTCACTCCTCCTCAAAAGAAATCTCTGGCAACCGAGCAAGAATATCTTCTCGCTTAATCGCCCCTTGGCGTAAGATTTTCACCTTGTCTCCAGACAAATCCAGAATCGTCGAATCCTGTCCAGTTAGAAAAGCGTCGTCCTCCAGACCCAGAACCTCTTGGTCAAAATCCTCTAGAATTTGAGCAAAGGTCACTCCACTCGCCTGACCCGAGATATTGGCAGACGGCCCAATCAAGGGTCCTGTCTCTCGAATCAAATCAAGTGTAATGGGGTGACTCGGCATCCGAAATCCCACTGTTGTAAGACCAGAATTGACCCAATAGGGAACTCGGTCATTGGCTTCAAGGATAATGGTCAAGGGACCCGGTAAAAAGGCCTCTACAAGCTTTTGGAGATAAGTTGGCTGATTCTTTGAGAAGTGCAAGATGTCCTCTAGAGAAGAAACATTAAGATTGAGCGCCTTATCTCTAGGACGACGTTTGAGTTGGTAAACATGGTCGACAGCTTTTTCATCTAAGGCCTTAGCAAAAAGACCGTAAACCGTCTCTGTAGGCAGAATGACAGCTCCGCCCTTTTCCAACTCTTGTCTAATCCTGTCCATCATCAACTACAACCATCCTATCTTGACCAAATTGGTCTTTGAGTGTTCGTACTCGTTTTTCAGGAAAATGTTTCTTAAAAAGCGCAGGAACACTTTGACCTTGCTTGTATCCAATTTCAAGGTAAATCTTACCACCATCTGTGAGATAGTCTTTTGCATCTTCCGCAATTCTGCGGTAAATAGCTAGGCCATCCTCATCTGCAAAGAGAGCTAGATGAGGCTCCGAATGCAAAACATTCAAACCGACCTCTGACTCATCTTCACGAGAGATATAGGGTGGATTGGATACAATTATATCATATTTTTCAGAAATTTCTGCAAAACAATCAGATTTTTTAAAAAATATATTAAGATTTTGATTTTTAGCATTCTCTGATGCAAGCTCTAAGGCGTCTTGTGAAATATCTGCTGCTGTCACTGACCAATCTGGTCTGTTTTTTGCTAGTGCGAGGGCTATGGCACCACTTCCAGTACCAATATCCAAGTTCTTGAGATTTTCTTTAGGATTTTCAGCTAGGATGAGTTCCACCAACTCTTCTGTCTCTGGACGAGGAATCAAAACTCGCTCATCCACTTTTAACTGCATTCCAAAGAAATCTGCCTGTCCGATGATATACTGAGCTGGTTTATGGGACGCTAACTGCTGGAAAATTTCTTCTACAAATTGTGTTTCTTCCTCTGTTACTTCTTGCTGGAGTGCAAAGACAAAGTCTGTAAAAGAGAGTTTTTTCAGGCTACGATAGACAAAAGAGAGGCTTTCAGCTTCCTCTCCTTGTCTTATCAACTCTTCTTCAAAATCTGAAAATAATTGAGCTAATTTCATTATTTGTTTAATTCTTCTAATTTTTGTGTTTGGTCATAAAGAACCAAGGCATCCACAACTTCATCCAATTTACCAGACAAAATGGTATCTAGTTTTTGAAGGGTCAAGCCAATACGGTGGTCTGTGACACGGTTTTGTGGGAAATTGTAAGTACGGATCCGTTCTGAACGGTCACCAGTACCGATTGTCGACTTACGTTCAGCGTCTTGTTCATCTTGGGCAATCTGAGCAAAATGGTCAGCAACACGCGCACGGATGATTTTCATGGCCTTCTCACGGTTTTTCTGCTGGGTACGTTCTTCCTGCATCTCAACCTTGATATTAGTTGGCAAGTGAACGATACGAACGGCAGTCGCAACCTTGTTGACGTTCTGACCACCAGCACCCGATGCGTGGTAAATATCAACACGAAGGTCTTTTGGATCAATATCGTACTCTACTTCTTCCACTTCAGGCATGACAAGCACTGTCGCTGTCGAAGTATGTACACGGCCTTGGCTTTCTGTCACAGGGACACGTTGCACACGGTGGGCACCTGATTCGTACTTAAGCTTAGAATATACAGATTGACCAGAAACCATAGCAACCACCTCTTTGAAACCACCGACACCGTTCATAGAAGCTTCCATGACTTCAAAGCGCCAACCTTGGGCTTCCGCATACTTTTGGTACATAGTTAGAAGATCTCCAGCGAAAAGTGCTGCTTCGTCACCACCAGCCGCTCCACGAATTTCAAGAATGATATTCTTGTCATCATTAGGATCTTTTGGAAGAAGCAAGATTTTTAATTTTTCTTCGTATTCTTCTTTTTCAGCCTTGGCATCTTTGAGCTCTTGCTTGGCCATTTCTTCCAAGTCCGCATCTCCGCCTGATTCCTTAATCATCTCCTCAGCATCAACGATGTTTTGAAGAACTTGTTTGTACTCACGGTAGGCAGTTACCGTATCACGTGTAGAAGCCTCTTCTTTCGAAAGCTCCATGAAACGCTTGGTATCTGAGACGACATCTGGGTCACTCAGCAATTCTCCTAATTCTTCATAACGGTCTTCTACAGCTTGTAGTTGATCATAGATGTTCATTTTTCTTTATTCTCCTTATTGATTTCAGGGGCAAAATAATGTTTACGGCAGACTGAGATATAAGTTTCATTTCCACCGATCTGAATTTGTTCCCCATCATAGACTGGCACACCATCCTGCGTACGCAACACCATAGTCGCCTTTTTCTTACAATACTGGCAGATAGTCTTGATTTCGTCAATCTTATCTGCTAAAAGCAAGAGGTATTTGGAACCTTCGAACAATTCATTGCGAAAGTCATTCTTCAAACCAAAAGCCATGACAGGTATGTCTAACTCATCAACAACACGAGCTAGGTCGTAAACATGGTGACGCTTGAGAAATTGAGCCTCATCGACCAACACACAGTAAGGTTTTTCAGGTAAATCTAGGATATAGCCGAAGATATCCGTCGTTTCCTCAATCGCAATAGCTGGGCGTTTCATACCAATCCGACTGGATACATAGCCAACTCCGTCACGCGTATCCAGAGCCGAAGTCATAATCACAACTCCCTTTCCTTGCTCCTCGTAGTTATAGGCCACCTTGAGAATCTCAATCGTCTTACCAGAGTTCATGGTCCCATAACGATAATACAACTGTGCCATGCTTCTATTTCACGTCCATTTCTAAATTTTTGCTACATTCTAGTATATCATAATTTTCTGAAGCTTTAAACGGCAAAATGTGGTAAAATAGAAGAAATCAAAAACTAGTGGAGGAAGCTATTATGCCATTTGTACGCATCGATTTATTTGAAGGACGCACGCTCGAGCAAAAGAAAGCTCTGGCTAAGGAAGTAACGGAAGCTGTTGTCCGTAATACTGGAGCACCTCAATCAGCCGTTCATGTCATCATCAACGACATGCCAGAAGGAACTTACTTCCCACAAGGGGAAATGCGCACCAAATAAACTAGCTTAAGCAGAATTGCTTAGGCTTTTTCAATCTCCAAGTAGCATCCATTGAAGAAATAGTCTAATTTTGTTACAATTTGAAGAGATGCTTGGATACCTATCCTAAGAAAAAAAATACAAAAGGAATTAGTATGATTACACGTGAATTTGATACCATCGCTGCTATCTCTACTCCACTAGGTGAAGGAGCCATTGGTATTGTCCGCTTGAGCGGAACTGACAGTTTTGCCATTGCGCAAAAGATTTTTAAAGGTAAAGACTTGAGCAAGGTTGCCAGCCATACCCTTAACTACGGTCACATTGTTGACCCTCAAAGTGGTAAGGTCATGGACGAGGTTATGGTTGGAGCTATGAAGTCTCCAAAGACCTTCACTCGTGAGGATATTATCGAGATTAACACCCACGGCGGGATTGCGATAACCAATGAAATTCTCCAACTAGCTATCCGTGAAGGAGCTCGATTGGCTGAACCTGGTGAATTTACCAAGCGCGCCTTTCTAAATGGTCGTGTGGATTTAACGCAAGCTGAGGCAGTGATGGATATCATCCGTGCCAAGACAGATAAAGCCATGAACATTGCAGTCAAACAATTGGACGGTTCTCTTTCTGACCTCATTAATAATACTCGCCAAGAAATCCTCAATACACTTGCCCAAGTCGAGGTCAATATCGACTATCCTGAGTATGACGATGTTGAGGAAGCTACCACCGCTGTTGTCCGTGAGAAGACTATGGAGTTTGAGCAATTGCTAACCAATCTCCTTAGAACAGCTCGTCGTGGTAAAATCCTTCGTGAGGGAATTTCAACTGCTATTATCGGCCGTCCCAATGTTGGGAAATCCAGTCTTCTCAATAATCTCCTTCGTGAAGATAAGGCCATCGTAACAGACATCGCTGGTACCACCCGTGATGTCATCGAAGAATACGTCAACATTAATGGTGTACCTCTCAAATTGATTGATACAGCTGGAATTCGGGAAACAGATGATATCGTGGAACAAATCGGTGTCGAGCGTTCTAGAAAAGCCCTCAAGGAAGCTGACTTGGTACTACTAGTATTAAATGCCAGTGAACCACTGACTGCCCAAGATCGCCAACTCTTAGAAATCAGTCAGGATACCAACCGCATTATTCTACTTAATAAAACGGATCTTCCTGAAGCAATTAAAACTTCGGAACTACCAGAAGATGTCATTCGCATTTCAGTTCTTAAAAACCAAAACATCGATAAGATTGAAGAGCGCATCAACAATCTCTTCTTTGAAAATGCTGGTTTGGTTGAGCAAGATGCTACTTACTTGTCTAACGCCCGTCATATTTCCTTGATTGAAAAGGCCGTTGAAAGCCTACAAGCTGTTAACGAAGGGCTGGAACTGGGTATGCCAGTTGATTTGTTGCAAGTTGACTTGACCCGTACTTGGGAAATCCTCGGAGAAATCACTGGAGATGCCGCACCAGATGAACTCATCACCCAACTCTTTAGCCAATTCTGTTTAGGAAAATAAGAAAAATCCATGATTGTTCATTCGGTCATGGATTTTATTATCTTTATTAGTAATCTGGTCTTAAAACACCAGTTACAGTTGCCTTAGTTGCTTCGTAGTCACCATCTACGACAACCTTGATAATGCGTTTTGCATCTTCTTCTGGTGCTGGAACGAGAGGTAGACGAGTTGGTCCAGCTTCAAATCCCATGTAGTTCAAAACTGCCTTGACAGGTGCAGGACTTGGATAAGAGAAGAGAGCATTGACCTTAGGGATGAATTTACGCTGAATAGCTGCAGCTTTCTTCATGTCGCTTTCTGCAATGGCAGTAAACATTTCGTGCATTTCGTCCCCATTTGTATGAGAGGCAACAGAAATAACCCCATCTGCACCAAGGTTCATGGCATGGAAGGCATCTCCATCTTCACCTGTATAAATCAAGAACTCTTCTGGCTTGTGCTCAATCAAGTAAGCCATATTAGCCAAGCTGGTACATTCTTTGACACCGATGATATTTGGATGGTCAGCCAAACGAAGCATGGTTTCTGGAGTTAATTCCACTACTACGCGTCCTGGAATGTTATAAATGATAATAGGTAAATCTGATGCATCCGCAATCGCTTTAAAGTGCTGGTACATCCCTTCTTGAGAAGGTTTGTTGTAGTACGGTACGATAGCAAGTCCAGCAGCGAAGCCACCAAAGTCTGCGACTTCTTTGACAAATTCGATCGAGTCACGTGTATCATTGGTACCTACACCTGCAATCAAAGGAACACGTCCATTGACAATCTTTTGTACAGCCGCAAATAGCTCCAACTCTTCATCGTGGGTCAGAGTCGGACTCTCAGCAGTCGTTCCAGCTAGAAGAATTCCATCTGTATGATGGGCCAATAAATGCTCGATCAAGGCTGGAATAGCATCAAAGTTGATGGAACCATCCTCATGGAAAGGGGTAATAAAGGCCGTGATGATTTTACACTCTTTTAAATCTTGATAAGACATGAGAAACACCTCTCTATTTCAAAGAAGGAGTTCATCTGAACTCCTAAACGATATGACTATTTTAATTCAAATTTCAACTCAGCTGTTGGACGAACCAACCCACGTTCGTGAAGCGTTTCTGCGATTTGAACTGAGTTCCAAGCAGCACCTTTGAGAAGGTTATCTGAAACAACCCACATGTGGATTCCTTTTTCAGCATCCAAGTCTTTACGGATACGACCAACAAAGGTATCACGTGAACCAACTGCATTGATGGCTTGCGGATAGATTTGATGCGCTACATCATCCTCAAGAACAGCACCTGGGAAGGCTACGATGGCTGCTTTCACTTCTTCGATTGGAGCCACTTCTTTTGTTTCGATATAAACTGACTCAGAGTGAGCTGACAAGACTGGAATACGCACACATGTTGCAGACACTGCGATGCTATCATCTTCCATGATTTTCTTCGTTTCCTTAGTCATCTTCATCTCTTCGTAAGTGTAATCATTGTCCGTGAAGACATCGATTTGCGGAAGAGCGTTAAAGGCGATAGGATAGTGTTTCTTGTCACCGCCTGAAGGCAAGATTTCCGCATGCAAATCACGTGGATTCACACCGTCATTCAAGACTTCACGAAGTTCACGTTGTGTTTCAAGAATCGCTCCCATACCAGCACCTGAGACCGCTTGGTAAGTTGAAACGATGATACGGTCCAAGCCCCATTTTTGACGAACAGGCTCAAGAGCCACCATCATTTGGATTGTTGAACAGTTAGGACAGGCAATGATTCCGTTGTGGGCATCAAGTGCGTGAGCATTTACTTCTGGGACAACCAAAGGTACGTCTGGATTTTGACGGAAATAAGATGTGTTATCTACTACTACCGCTCCAGCTTTAACTGCGTATGGTGCATACTTAGCTGATGTCGAACCACCTGCTGAGAAGAGTGCAATATCAACACCCTCAAAAGCTGTCTCAGTTGTTTCCTCAATCGTAATATCTTGATCTTTAAATTTCAAAGTCTTACCAGCTGAACGTGCAGAAGCAAGGTAACGAATTTTATCAATAGGAAGTGATGATTCTTCCAACATTTTTATCATTTGAGCTCCGACAGCACCTGTCGCGCCGACTACAGCAACTGTATATCCCATAAATAACCTCTTTCGGAATTTTCTAAAAATTTCTATAATAGATGTATTATACTACTTTTTCCAAAAATTGAAAAGCATTTTTGGGTTATATTTTCTGAAAATTAAAAATCCCTAGTCATTGACCAGGGACTAAGAGGCATCTTCATGTGATGAGCAGGTTCACACAACTCATCAAGGTCCGCTCCTGCGTTATGACCTCCTTATGCTCAATAGCAGTCCGAAGACTACCTATCGACTCATCGCATCTACTATTCTACTAGATAGAGTCACTTTTGTCAACAGCCAAAACGTTTTAACTTCATTTATACAGGCAGATAAGAAAAACCTTGGTCTCCCAAGGTCATTTTGTTTCTATCATGCTAATTGCCGGGATTGAACCGGCGACCTCATCCTTACCATGGATGCGCTCTGCCAACTGAGCTAAATCAGCTTACCTAAAAAGTATACTATAGTTCTATGTTCTTGTCAAGCGCTCTCTTTTAATTTTATGGAATGAAAAAAGCTAGATTTAGCAAGAATCTAGCTTATAAACTTCTTATCTTGTTAGATCGATTCGGCGTCCTAATTTTCCGATTAAAATAGCACCTACGATGAGTGATGCAAACTCACCAATTCCAGTAGAGAACCATGTGAAGAAGAAGGGAGCTTCTGTCAAGATATGAAGTTCGGCTGCAATGGTAATCATTGAAATGGAGAAGAGGATTGAAAAGAAGAAATGATCTTTTCGAATCAATCCGTTAAAGAGGTAATCTTTGCTGTATTTTGCAAAAAGCCATACTCCTAGACTAAGGAAAACTAGGGTAGAACCTCCACCGACAAAGACATCTATTAACCCAAAACTACTAAATAAATTAGCAATCATACATCCAATTGTCACACCGATGATGTATTTAGGGTTGTAAAATGCCAAGAAATTCAACATTTCTGAAATACGGAACTGGTACTCCCCAAAACTAAGAACATTGATTGGTGGCGTAATAGTCAAAACTACATAAATAGCAGCAACAATAGCAATATCTGCCATGTCACGAACAGTTAATTTTTTCATGTTTTCTCCTTTAACGGTTTCCCGCGTAAAATATGCTTGGTGAAAGAAGCTAAGCACCAAGGGTTGAGATTATCAACCTTACTAGTATAGCACATTAGCCAGCTTTATGCTATACTAAAATCATGAAAAGACTAATAAAAGCTTTCTTTGATAACGAGATTTTCTCCTACCTATTTTTTGGTGGTGCTACTACTCTGGTTTCTATTGTATCGCGTTTGGTTATTTACCATATCAGCCACCAGGAAATTCTAGCCACTGCACTGGCAAATATTATCGGTATTCTTTTTGCCTTTATCACTAATGATACATTTGTTTTTAAACAAGAGAGAAGAAATTGGCCGACTCGCCTGGCTAAGTTTTTCTTAGCTCGTCTCTCTACTCTTGTTCTTGACGTTCTTTTAACTTATATCTTTGTTACAACCTTTCCTGATGTTATTGGCCAGTTTGTTAAATATAATATAGATAGGGTTAATACTATCGAGACCATATTAGCACAGATATTGATTATTATTTTAAACTATATTCTCAGTAAAATTTATATTTTTAAAGGGGGCAACTGAGAACTTTGAGCGTTCAAGTTGCTTTTTGTCACAATTTAGGATATAATAAATTAGAAAATTAGGAAAGGAATTTATGAAAATGTTAAAGGATCTTAAAGCATTTTTGCTTCGTGGTAATGTCGTTGACCTCGCTGTCGGTGTGATCATTGCCTCTGCATTTGGTGCTATCGTTACTTCATTTGTTAATGATATCATCACTCCACTTCTATTGAACCCAGCTTTGGAAGCTGCGCAAGTACAAAACATCGCTGAGCTTGCATGGAATGGTGTTACATATGGTAAATTCTTGAGCGCTGTTATCAACTTCCTTGTTGTGGGTACAGTTCTCTTCTTCGTTATCAAAGGTATTGAAAAAGCGCAAAACCTTCGTAAGAAGGAGGAAGTGGTTGAGGAAGCACCTGCTGCTCCAACTGAACTTGAAGTTCTTCAAGAAATCAAAGCTCTTCTTGAGAAAAAATAAGACAAATAAAGGATCTAGCTTAAAGCTAAATCCTTTTTTCTTTACTCTTTTGGTAACTTCCCAGCCTTTTCGAGCATTTTCTTAATCAAGTAAGGCATCTTCACATTTTCACGGCCTTTTTTCTCAATGAGTTTTTTGACAAATTCTGGCATCTGAAGGTCGTCTGTCTCCTCCATGATGTCCTTGGTAGTTGCCGAAGGTGCTAACTCATCAAAAGTTTCTTCTTCTGGGAGAAAATCTTTAAATTCTTTGTCTTCATTGGCTCTTACAGTAGCAACTAAAGCGTCAATTAAACGGTTATCCGTATTGGGCATAGGGGGGCGATGGTAGGTGACACCTAATTCTTGACACAAATCATAACATTCTACATCGTTGTCAAACAAGACTTCAATGTGCTCACTGATAAAACTAATCGGAATAAAAATATAATGTTCTGGATGTTGCTTTTGTTCTCGTAAATATTCTAAAACATCTGGCTTGATCCAAGGGATTCCAATATCGCTTTCGCTCTGCCAAGTATTGGTATACTGGTCTTTCATTAGGCCGAGTTGTTCAGCAATTAGCTTGCTATTATCGAAAATCTGATCGATATATGGATCTCCATAGTCTAAGGCAAAAATGGGAACACTGTGAGCTGAAAAGATTACCTTGAAAGACTCTTCTCCCACATGGTTTCGTAAAATTTTTCTAATCTCATCTGTCCAGAAGTCCAGCAAAGGCTGTTGTTGATACCAGTCCTTAATGACTAAAAATCGGATCTGCTGGCTTTCCAGAAACTTTTCATACCCCATGACTGAGTAAAAAGAATAATGAGGTTCCAAAATCAAGCAGATACATTCTTCAACACCATCAGTTTCCATCTGCTTGATCACGTCTGGGATAAAGGGACGAGAAAATTTGTTGGCAAAGTAGATACCGTAGTCTTCGCCTAAACGTTCCTTGACTAAATCAACCTCCTCACGTGTAATCCGTTGCAAGGGCGTCCCACCGATAAGGACATAGTTGTCATAGAGAGTCTGAATCTCGTGATCTTGGGGTCTAACTCCACGACGAATGTTTGTAAAAAATTCCGCTACCCCTTCAAAACTAATCTCCTCTGGCGATCCAAAGGTCATCATTAATATGGCTTTTTTCATATTATCATCCTTATGATATTATTTTCACTATCTATTCTATCATGAAAGAAAAAAATAGTAAACGCTTCCGACGTCTACTATTTCTTTTTGTCTTTAGTCTTTTTATCTCGTCTCATGATTAGGATGATGAGGATAAGAAGTAAGAGGACGATAATAAGGAGTAGAAAGGCTAGGATGTAAATCCAATGACTGAGAATTCCGTGATCGAAATACCGAGTTCCTACTGCTTCCCCACTCTTATCCTGTGCTACTTTTACCGGCGCATCCGTTATTTTAGCTAAAAGAATATGTCGTCCATTAGTTATGTTAAGGAAACAGGTGCTTAACAGAACAATCTTATCCGTTGAAGTCAAGGAAACATCTCGCTTGTATTTGGCTTTGCTTAACAGATACTGATAGTATGCCTGATGTTCCTCGTCATTGGAACTCAGGGTTCGATAAATCTCCGTGTCATAAGCATCCACTTCTAAAATCCCAAAAATCTCAAGCCCTCGTTCACGACCGTTATAATAGATAGAACCATAGCGATGCTTTTCAAAAAAATCTTGATCCGCAAATTTTTGAATCTCCCCAAACATAGCACCAGAGGCCATAGAGTGACCGTAGATGATGGTATTAAAGTCAGTAAAATTGGGATTAAAACGATAGTCTAGAAAAATAGACCCCGACACAGTATAATCACCAAAGGCATTTCGGTCAAGGTATTTAACATTATCCTGACTCTGCAAGAGAGGATAGTCTACCTTGGTTCCATCAAGGCTAATCCAACCACAAACATCCTTATTCAAGTGCTGCAGGGTTTCAAAACCCGTACTGCTCGCATCTTTTTCAATGGGATTATAATGATCATAGTCACTCGCAAGGACTCTATCAGCTGCAAAAAGACAGAAAAAAGCTAGAAAGAGGGATAGAATGACCTTTATAACTTTGCGACTCGTACATGTTTTCATATTTCCTTCTTTCTCCTTTCTAGCCTTGAAAATAAAAGAGCAAGAGAGGCTGTCCCTTTCTCTTTTATTGGTAGTTTAGTCAGTAATGGTATCTGCCCCTTCTTCCTTTGCTTCTCTTCTACGACGCAAGATCAAGTAGAGGATGATGAGCAAGAAGATTAATAGCAAGAGCAAGATAAATAAGATGATGTACCATATCCACAAAGGAATCGATGAGAGAAATCGTCCGAGAGACGAATCATCAAAGACGCTGTAAGGAAATGGTTTTGATTTTTTCGTATGGAAGGTGTTCTTTGGAACCGTATCCGTAATCTTGGCAACTACGATATGTCTCCCATTTGTTACGTCTAGGAAACAGGTACTGAGAAGAATGATATGGTCATTTGGCCCCAGTGTAATGTCTCGTTTGTGGATGGCAACCGAGAGTAAGTGATCGATATATTCTTGACGCCGATCATCCCCATTAATACCTGGATCGTAGATGTTAAAGTCATAGGCGTCCACCTCGAGCATTTCAAAGATCTCAAGACCTTTTTCTACGCCATTATAGTAAATACTACCGTAGCGATGCTGATCAAAAAATTCCTTATCAGAAAACTTTGCTACATCTCCAAACATAACCCCATTTTCTACATGGTGTCCGTAGATGATGGTATTAAAGTCCTCGAACTTGGATTCATTTCGAGCCTCAAGGAAAATAGCCCCTGTAGCTGCAAATTCTCCCTTGGAATCCTTGTTCAGGTATTTTTCATTGTCTTTGGCTTGGACTAAGGGATAGTCGATATTGGTGCCATAGACATTGATCCAACCGAGAACCTCTGGATTGACTTGCTGTAGCTTGTGAAAGCCAGAAAAACTAGCAAGCTCATCTTTCTCAGTAGTACTCACTGGTTTATAGGCCTCATACTCACTTGATGAAGCCTGAGAATAGACCTGATTGGCATCCCAAAGAGCGTAGAAACCAAAGAGAAAGACTAAGGATGCCAAGAGGAGCAGGATATGATTCATCAATGCATCTACAGCAAGGACCAGACGCCTAGACAAACTCCTTTTTGGTTTCTCACGCTTGATTTTCATCGGTCAAACCACTTGCTTAAGCTTGTCTGCGTTTTTTAGACAAAACAACAAATCCAGCCAAACCAAGACCAATCATCAAGATGAAAGGAAGGTTGTCAATCAAAAGACCAGTAGGGGTAACGTCTGGTAAGCTATTTGTGATAGTGTTATCGTTTGGTTTTTCACCAATAAGGATACTATCTTGAGTGAAATTTGTAGAAACTGTACCAGCTTGATTTTTTGATGCTCCGTTCTCCTTATATGCAGCTGAAGCTGTGTAACCTTGAGATCCAGTTTCAACCAATTTATAACGAGTACCAGCAGGAATTGTGTCAAACACCAAAGATTGATCGTGACGTAGTGTTATAGTCGTTTCTTGACCATAGACAAATGTTTTTGAGGTTTCACCGATTTTACCAGTGATTGATTGTGAAGTTTCTGTAGATGCTTTTGTGAAAGTAAGCTTGAAAGTAAAATCTTTTGATTTATCTGCAGTAGCACCTGATACAACTTTTTTAATTACTAAAGATTTAGCATTTGGGTCAACTTTTGAAACATTTGGTTTATTAGGGTTTGGTTCATTTGGATCTGTAATTTTACCAGCATTTTTACGATAGATGTTAGTGAAAAGATCATATTTGTAAGTAGTTCCACTTTCAGATGGTTTTACTTTACCATTCACACTTGGGGATACTTGTTTAAAATACACAGAAGAAATATATGTTCCTCCTGTAGTTTTGTTCTTAACAATAACGTGCATTTCATAGTTGCGATTATCATATGTCATAAAATCAATAGGTGAACCATTTTTTTGAATAACTTTCCAACCAACATTTTGTTTTTCAGCAACAGTATAGACATATTCACCAGCATGTGTATAGTTCACTTCTCTAAAAATATCGCCGGTTTCTTTCTTTATGCTAGTTTGTCCAGTTGCTAAAACGTCTGTTCCAGAATATGATACATTTTTATCTGTAATTTGACCATTAGAAGAATCAATCGTTTCATAAGGTGCACCATTTGATGATGTACCAGTTTTAGGGGTGAAAGTAAAAGTAAAGGTTGCTTCAGGTGTTGTAATTCCTTCCGCAATATTCAACACCTTATTAATAGAAACTTTTGCGCTTGTTTCACCAGTTGCTTTGGCAGTTGCCACATCATTATCATCCGCAAATGTTGGCACTCCTCTAAAGACCGACAAGGCGGTTACAGCTGCAATGCTTGCAGTAACTAATTTTTTCAAAAATGTTTTTTTCATGATTATTCCTTTTATTTTTAAATTTCTTTTTTCATAAATTATCATCAAAAGCCCCGTCGCCTTAAGACTGTTACCACCTTGCCATGGGTATCCTGTATAGGAATGGTTCCAAAAGCACGACTATCTACAGCCGTTGTTCGATTGTCCCCGAGGACAAAGAGTTGTCCTGCTGGGACTTTCATTGGGAAGGTAGCCCCTTCCTTATAGAGCAGCGTTTCTTTGTAGATATCCTGCTCTTGTTGAGGAGAACCGTTGATGATGAGACCATTTTCGTTTATATCGATCGTACTTCCTTCGGTTGCTATGACACGCGCCACTCTTTCCTTGCCCTTATAACTATAGACGAGCAGGTCACCAATCGAATAACGTTTATCCAACCTATAGTAGACAACCAAGTCGCCATCTTTTAAGGCTGGCTTCATGCCATCGTCATTGTATCTCAATAGTCCAAAGACAAAAAAGTAAAGGGTGGCCAGTACAAAACCAACCATCAGAAGCTTACTGACTAAGTAGAGGATATCTCCCCATACACTCGGCGGAGACTTATCCCGATTGACTTGTGTTACTGTTTTCTTATGTTTCTTTTTAAGTAGCATTATTTTCTCCTATGTACCACTAGATATCCGAGTAGGAGTGTAAAGAAGATACCTCCTAGAGGAAGGATTATTCCTAACACGAGTGTACTGCTGAGGAAGTCAACTCCGGTTTCAGGTACACTATTCTTATTATTCGTGACTGTCGCGGACTTATCCCCATCCAGTTTGCCTTCTTGATTCTCATAAGATACCTGATATCCACGAGAAGAGTTTGATTCCTCTTCAATAGTGTAGTGACTATTGAGTGGAAGTCCATCAATTTTTATGGTTTGATCTTTGTTTAGATCTATAGACGCTCGACCGTTCGTAAATTGCAAAGGAATTCTTTTATTATTCACCGTTGCATTATAGGTTCCATTCAATGGACTGTTCTGAGCATCCCTGATGTTAATGGTAATCTTGAAGGATTTTAATAGATTGGCAAATACACCTGTAACTTTTTTTGTGACTGATAAACTTGGAAGCTTGTGATTTGTGACAATGGTGGTCTCGTCTTTATTCAGATCGCCCTCTTGATTCTCATATGTAACGTGGTAACCATTCGTTGATGCCGCTTCTTCTTCAACCTTGTAATGGGTTCCTCGAGGAAGATAGCTTAGAATACCTTTCCAACGTTTTCGTTTTTCGACACGGATCTCCGCTTCTCCATTCACAACAGTTATCTCGCCAAAAGTTCCATTCAATGGCGTAGAATTAGGAGAGGTTAGTTTTACCTTAATCCTAAACTCTTTGTTCAAGTTACTTTCAGCTTCCAACACTTTCTTAATCGTCAGACTTGGCAATTGTTTATAGATTACCTTGAAGGATGGTTTAGTTTCTGTACCAACATTTTTTATTTCTTTGGTAAAGGCGGGGACGTCTGGTGCAATTAAATCGTATTGATATCCTTTGGCAACTTTTTCAAAGTTCCTCGTTTCATTAGATACGTTTTTACTAACATTCACATTGGTCTTTCGATAGTCTTGATTATCAGGACCTCCGTTCTTGTTCTTTTGAACCAGTTTCAGTTCAACATTACTCGGTTGATCAGCTGTAATGACAGTTCTCGCACCCGTCACACCTTGCCATTCAACTTCCACTGGTACCGTTAATGGATCTGAAGGCTTAAAGGTTGGGTTGTCAGAGTATTCTTTGGTCTTGGTTTGAGAGGTGCCTATTCCATAGGAATAGGTGACACTGGCACCTTTATTGGAGTAGAGTTTATTGACATCAGAACCTTCAGCATCACCAGCCTCTAGTTTTTTATCACCAGCAATGGCATCTAAGGCATCTTGACTTGATGTAACAGTAAATTTGAGGGCGTACTTCACACCATCATCAAGAATGTAGTTGGGATTAAATTTTGCTGTTACTTCGACCAGACCATTTTCATTCTTCCTTGTTTCCAGCGTAACCTTATCTGATCCCAAGGTTTCCTCTTTATCGTTTTCGATTTTTACAACTCGAATATTTGAACTGTTATCGGGAAGAAGTTGAACATATTTGGACAAAACATCCTTGATGGTCACATGGTGAACACCTAGAGGAAGGATTTTCTTGGTGATTTCCTTAAATTGTTCTCTCAATTCCCTTTCATTGTTAGCGGAGAATATTTCGTTTGGAATGGAAGAATTATAACTACCAATGTACTCTTTTAGTTTAGAAATACTATCTGTACTATTAGAGTAGCGGAATTTGATAGAATAAAATCCATCAATCTTGGGAGCAAGATAACCAGAAACTGTTTCAGTAAACGTGTTTAGATTGGTTTGATACCACGATGGAGCTATTTCTGTTACACCATCATTATTGCTCCAATTGTAGATCGTATAGCCTCTAGTATCGTAGTACATGTTCGCAAAACCATCTGACAAAAGAATGACAACCTTTTTTGCACTTGATCTGGCTGACTGAAGTAATTCTGTTGCTGACTGAAGTCCTGCTCCAATATTTGTACCTGTACCTATTCCTCCTTCGTAACCAATCGAATCACCACTATTATCAACAGACATTCTAGAAACCATTCTTTTGGCTCCTTGAACATCATTGCTCCAGTTTAATACTGTCTTAGCATCATCATGAGAGGAAATACCAGAAAAGTACCCCGCCCAAGCTGGCCATTGATAATAACTATTGTAACGTTGGTTATCTATTTTCCCAGCAAATCCAACAATTGATAAACGGTTGTTAGAGTTTGAAAGGATTGTATCTATCAAACCACGACGACCGTTTTCGCCTTGGAGTGTATTTTTCAGAGCTTGAAGCCGACTAATCAAAGCCCCACTAGAGGAGTTGACATCCTGATAAGTCATACTTCCAGATAAGTCTGCTACAAGTACGACATCTAAAGGATCTGACTGTATCTCAGCACCAAGTGCAGACGTGATATCCAATGACAACTCATACTTGTCATCCTGTCCTGATATCGGAGTAATTGTCTTGTGAAGAGTTGTCTGAGGTTCTGTAGTAGAATCTGCATTTAACAGACTTATCGGAGCACACAAAAAGAGAATAGCTAACAGTATAACTAAACGGCGCGCAATAATTTGAACTTTCTTAAAATCGAAGCGAATGTTCATTTTATTCTCCTTAACTAGAATGTACTAACATTGTTATTATGTCAACCTAGTACGTTTACAAAATAATTGTACAATAAAGTTCACGCAGTGTCAATTAATATGATTAATTTTATATTATGTTAATTAATAAAAGAGTATGATTCTTCTTTGTCTTTCAAACTATTCTATGGTAAAATGAAAAAAGAAATAAAAAATCTCATAAAATATCAATGCATATATTTTATTCTAAAATGCCCAAGATTTCATTTGAAAGTCTATTGAATTTGAATTATTATATTTTTTCAAAATTCATGAAATTTTCAGAATAAGGTTTTTTCCGAAGTTTGCATTCTATTTTATGATTGTTAAAGGAGTTTTTATGACTTATCCGAACCTTTTAGATCGTTTCTTGACCTACGTTAAGGTCAACACGCGTTCTGATGAACACTCTACTACTACTCCAAGTACGCAAAGCCAGGTAGATTTTGCGACCAATGTCCTGATTCCTGAAATGAAACGTGTCGGTCTGCAAAATGTTTACTACCTTCCAAATGGTTTTGCTATTGGTACCTTACCAGCTAATGATCCTAGCTTGACACGCAAGATTGGCTTCATCTCCCACATGGATACTGCTGACTTTAACGCTGAGGGAGTTAATCCGCAAGTCATCGAAAATTACGGTGGTGGAGCTATCGACTTAGGAGATTCTGGTTTTAAACTCGATCCTGCTGATTTCAAGAGCCTTGAGAAATATCTAGGCCAAACGCTTATCACAACTGATGGCACGACCTTGCTGGGTGCTGATGACAAGTCTGGGATTGCTGAGATTATGACAGCTATTGAATATCTGACTGCTCACCCTGAAATCAAACACTGTGAGATTCGCGTTGGTTTTGGGCCAGATGAAGAAATCGGTATTGGTGCTAACAAGTTTGATGCAGAAGACTTTGATGTTGACTTTGCCTACACTGTTGATGGTGGACCACTAGGGGAACTGCAGTACGAGACTTTCTCAGCAGCTGCTGCTGAACTTCATTTCCAAGGGCGCAATGTTCATCCTGGTACTGCCAAAGGACAGATGGTCAATGCTCTTCAGTTAGCGATTGATTTTCATAATCAACTTCCTGAGAATGACCGACCTGAGTTGACAGATGGTTACCAAGGTTTCTATCATCTCATGGATATTTCAGGTAGTGTTGAGGAGGCGCGTGCAAGCTATATCATTCGCGACTTTGAAAAAGATGCCTTTGAAGCTCGTAAGGAAGGCATGCAGGACATCGCTGATAAGATGAATCAAGAGCTTGGGAATGATCGCGTTAGCTTGACTCTGACAGACCAGTACTACAATATGAAGGAAGTCATTGAGAAAGACATGACACCCGTCACCATTGCTAAAGCTGTTATGGAAGATTTAGGTATCACGCCAATTATCGAACCAATTCGTGGTGGAACAGATGGGTCTAAGATTTCCTTTATGGGAATTCCAACTCCAAATATCTTTGCTGGTGGTGAAAACATGCATGGACGTTTTGAATACGTCAGCCTTCAAACTATGGAGCGTGCGGTGGATACCATCATTGGCATTGTATCTTATAAAGACTAAAAAAGACGAGGTAGCTCAGCTACTTCGCCTTTCTTTTTATTCATTTGGTTGAGCACTTGTCTCAGACTCACTTTGCGCTTGCTTTTCTGTTGGTTTAGAAGCAGCTGTTTCACTGTCTTTCTCAGACTTAGATTGGCTATCAGTTTTACTTGCTTTTGAACGGAGTTCCTGGTTCAAGCTAATGATTTCTTTAGCTAGAGTGAGGAGACCTTCTTTATCACTGCTTTTGGCTGCAAGTTGATCAAATAGGGCATCAACACGTTCAAAGTCAGCATCGGATCCTTTGTTATCCTCTAAGTACTTGTGAAGAGAGAGCAAGACATTATAGAGTTTTTGGTAGATGATCACCGTTTGTGGATCTTGTTCCGCTTCTTTTTTCTCTCGTTGGATAGTCGCTGCAATACGATTCAAGAGATCCTCAAGTTGTGTTTTAGCTTCGTCAAGGTCTGCATTTTCCTTTTCAGTAGCCGCTTTGATATTAGCTGCTTCTTCAGCTAGGGATTGTTTGACACCATCTTCTTTGACACGTGCTAGGAGTTGGGCAGCTTTAGTTAGGAGAGCATCCACTTCTTCCTTCTTAACATGGCTAACCCGCTCTTCTGGCATAAAATCACCGTAGAGCTCTTTTAGGAATTCATAGATGGCTGTCTTAGCAGTTTGACTATCTACTTTTTCCGTATCTAGAATAGTCTTACCAGCTTTTGTAGATACGGGTTCTTCTTTGAGAGTTTCTTCTACTTCTAGCTTAGTTTGGTAAATAGTTGGGAATAACTTGTTCAAGTCGGTTGCTTTGAGGAAAGATTGTGACTGGTAAAGTTCCCAAGTCAACTTGGCAACACGGTTCCGAAGTTCTTCTCTCAAACGACCATCAGACACATGTTCATAGAAATACTTGATGTACTCTACTGTTGTAACCCCTGTCCGATCTCGGAAATCTTGCAAGGCCTGAAGTTTTGCTTCAATGGCAGCCAACTCTGTCTCATCTTGTGCTAGTTTTGCTTCCTGCAAATGTATCAAAAGATCTTTCTTAGGCAAGCCATAAGTATCTGTATCCAATGTATTGATCTTATCTACTAGAGCTTGGTACTTCTTATCTAAAGGTGAAGTTTCAACCGGTGCTACACTTTGATCCACATGGATATACTGTTTATCAAAGAGATCCAAGGCTGCTAGGTATCCAGCAGTTGAGTTTGTTGCCAATTTTTTCATATTTTCGGTGAACTGCCCCAAAGCAAGTTCAACCCGTCTCTGCATGATTGGCTGGTCTTTGTAGAGACTTCTGCTATCTGCTAAAAGTTGATCCACCTTAGATAGAACTGTTTGTTCATCAAATGCTCCAGGTTGATAGGTCGATTGTAGGGCCGGAATCTTATTTTTCAAAGCTACTTCATAGCCCTTGGTTTGAACCTTGATGTAGTGATTGTGGTCTCCGTGAGGAATCACAAAACTACCATTTTCTACTTGCAAACTATAAGGAGACACCCCATCACGTAGTGCAGTCGTATACAGTTCATTTAGGAAATCCAGTTCTGGATTCCCAGTTTGGAGAGGAATACGAACATGTTCTTTTCGAACAGCATAGGGATGGATATGGGTTGGATCATAGGCTTGATCCGGATTTCCAAAGACAAAGAATCCATTTGAAATGCGAATCGCTTCGAGCGGTACTCCGTAGGTCTGTGAGATATACTTGATTTTTTCTTCATCGCTAGCATCTCTTGAGAAACTTTCCACAGTCTTGGCAAGTGGTTGAACGTGCTGAGACTGATGATTTTCTTTCAAGTGATCTTGTGCAGCTTTGATTTGGGCTGCAGTCAAGTCTTTCTTAAAGAAATAATGAGCGTGATCTCCATGAGAAACTACAAAGCCTTGCTCATCCTCACTAATGACGCGGTCTGTTGCAAAACCATGATCATGTTCTTCACCGTGATGGTGGTCATGCTCCTCTCCATCGTGGTCATGGTCTTCATGGTTGGTATCCAGACTTCCATGGTTACCGTCTTGGTCATGATGATGATCTTGTTGAGCTGGATGTTCTGCTGGTTTACTTGGGTTTTCCAAAGGTGTTGGCTTCCCACTGTCGCTAGATAGAGGAATCATACGCGCAATCTTTTCTTCCAAGGCAGAAAGCTTTGTATATGGGATGAAATGATAGTGATTTCCGTGTGGAATCGCCACGCCACTCGGTGTTCTACTTGAAATCTTAGCAGGGTCAAAAATCAAGCCATCTGATTCAGCATAACGTTGACTACTTGGAAGAGCATAGAGCTGTTGTAATAGACTCTGAAGACTCTCAGCTTGATTACTTGGTGTTTCAGCCTGTTGACTTGGGTTGGTAGTTTGACTAGTTGCGTTTGGAGTCGGACGATAGTTAGTCACACTCGGCTGATTTCTAGTTCCAGAGAGGTAGGCTTGGGCAGCAGCCAATTCGCTAGCAGACAAGGAGCTCTTTGGAATATAGTGGTAATGTCCACCGTGAGGTACGATATAAGCATCACCAGTATCCTCTATAATATCAGATGGATTAAAGATGTAGCCATCATCTGTAGTATAACGACCTTGAGATTGAGCAAGCGCCACTGCACTGTTAGAAGTTGGTGCATCATGAGTATGACCTTGTTTTTGGCGCTCAATTTCCTCCTTCGTACGAATATTATCAGCATGAGCCGCATCTTTAAGGTAGACATAATACTTACCATCAACCTTGATAATGTAGCCACCTTTGATTTCGTTGACAATATCAGCGTCTTTCAGTTGATAATTGGCATCTTTCATCAACAGTTCTTCGCTGAAAATCGCGTCAAAAGGAACTTTACCATTGTAATAATGGAAGTGATCACCATGCGAAGTCACATAACCTTGATCGGTGATTTTCACGACAATTTGTTCAGCCTGAATATCTTCTTTTTTGTTAACTTGATCTGGTGTCTGGGTCTCTGTTTTTTGAGAATCTTGCTTCCCGTCGACATAAGACACACGGTTATTATCTTTGTTTCCTTCTACCTGGTGTTGGTTCAATGCATAGATGCAAAGGCTTAGGGAAAGGACAAGAGCCGATCCTGCTGCAAGGTATTTCTTCTTCATTTTTATCATCTCCTCATTTTAATTCTTCTGCAAGAACATTCATGTTTTCTTCTAGATTTTCTAAGTAAGTTTTGTCATTTTCAGGATCTGCTTCTAAAGGATTGAGTGTCTTTAGGCTAACTCCTGTTGATTTGACCAAGGTCTCAGCGACTTTAGAAGAAGCATTGCTCTCAGTAAAGATGGTTTTAACCTTATAGGTCTTAACGAATTCCTGAATTTCTGTTAGTTGTCTCGGACTTGGCTCTTGTTCAGGGGAAATTCCTGCTATACCAAGTTGTTTCAAACCAAAACGTTTAGCGAGATAAGAAAAGGCTGTGTGTTGTGTAACAAAGGTCTTTTGACTCGCTTTTTCAAAAATAGGCTGGTACTTCTTAGTCAATTCTTGGGCTTTAGAAATAAAGTTTTTAGCATTCTTTTGATACGTTTCCTTATTAGCACTATCAAGTTCCGAAAGTTTGTCAGCGATAATCTGAGCTTCTTCACCTGCTTTTTCTGGATCTAACCAAGTGTGAGGGTCGTAGAGTGTTTTTTCATCGATGCCGTCACCAGCTTCAACATCTTCCAAACCTGGTACACGCTCCAACGTCATTCCTTCAGAAGCTTCTAAAACCTTAACTTTTGAGTTTTTCAAGTTTGGATCCAAACTTCCCGCCCAAGATTCGAGCGTATGAGAGTGGTAGACAAAGACATCCGCGTCATAGATAGCAGCAATGTCATTTGCTGACGGTTCAAAGGAGTGAATCCCACTACTTGACTGAATCATCCGTACATCATTCAAGTCCCCTGATACCTCTTTGACCATGGCATAGATAGGGTAAAAACTTGTTACAATCTTCATCCCTTTTGCTTCTTGTTTTTCTTTTTGGCTACATGCTCCTAAGACAAGAACCAGCAGACTTGCCACTAATAATAGAAATGTTCTTTTTTTCATCATTACTCCTTAACTAGTATTTAACCATTTAATTAACTAGTAAATAGTTTATCTTTATTTACACTATATGTCAAGATATTTTACATATTTTCATGAAAAAAATGAGAATTAGAACTTACATTCTATTCTCATTTTCGATTTTAACTTTTCTAGTTCTCCTATCCTGTTTTTAGGATCTAGAAAATGCTTCTACCTTTACTTGCTCTCCTTTAATAAAGCCAACAACTTTTCAGCATCAGCCATAATGGTATTGTTATCCTGAGCACCAAATAGCAGGTTATTTTTTAAGCCAGTGAGAGTTTCTTTGGCATTGGACTTGATAATGGGGTCTTGGATTTTTCCAAGTAGCTCTTCAGCCTCTCTCAACTTCGCTTCAACCTTTTCAGTTTCAACCTGAGGATCTTCTGATTCCTCTGGCGATTCGTCTTCTGGCTCCTCAGTTGGTTTTGGAGACTCTGGTTTCTCTTCGCGAGGTTTTTCTTCGCGAGGTTTTTCTTCGCGAGGTTTTTCTGTACGAGGTTTCTCTACTGATGGTTTTTCCGTATGATTGTTATCAGCTTGACCATTTTGGTTTCTTTGAACATGGTCACTTGCATTTCCCCAACCACTATCTGAATGCGGACGTTCGTTTGGATGTTCGACATAGTACTTCACAGTCGCAAAGAGATCCTCTAAAGTATACCCCTTAGGAGCCTCATAAAGACCTTCGTCAAACCACTCAAATTTGATGTTATGGTAATGGTCATAATGAGGAATAATCAAGCTTCCGTTTTTGACTTCCACAGTATGTTGAAGATTGTAAGGCATACGATCAAGCGGCACCTTCTTAGCTGCTTTCACGCGGTTGTAGATAGCTTCTGCTCCCTTAGCCTCAGTATTTCCTGAATTCTGATGGTCTGTCGAAGGAGGCGTTAAACCTTTCTCTTTAGCATAAGCCTGGGCTGCCGCTCTTTCAGCTTCAGACAAACTATCTTTCTTAATCCAATGACTGTGGGTCATATGAGGAGTTACATAGGCATCCCCCTCATCACTTGTGATATCACGAAGATCAAAGATATAACCGTCTTCTGTTGTATACTTACCTGCCAACTTGGCTACTTGAATCTCATCATCTGTATAAGCTATTTGCGCATTTGGTTTTCCTAGACGTTCTGGATGACGAATCGGTGCTAGAAAGGCTAGGATATCATCAACTAACTTGACTTTATCACTTGAAGCATCATTGAGTCGTTCCAAGAGTTTATCCAAAGCCTCAAAATCAGCTTGGCGTCCTTTATTATCAAGTAAGTCTTGATGAACTCTTGCTAGTAAATCATAAGCCTTATTGTAAAATCCTCGATTACTTGATGGGAGATTGGTTTTCTTAGCTCCTAGCTTATGAGCTAAACTTTCTTGCTTGGCTAGTTTTCTATCAATGGCTGCAGCAGTTTCAACTGAAAGTTCCTTGGCAGGAGTATAACGTGAGATTCCATTCTCCTCAAATACATAGCCATCAGCTACTTTTCGAATTGCCTGTTTAACCAATTTTTCATCAATTGGATTGTTTGGAGCTGGTTGAGGATTTGGTGCAGGCTGCGGACTTGGACTAGGTTCCGGAGTCGGTTGTGGACTTGGTTGTTCTGGTCTTGAATCTGCTACCCAATGGTTTGAACGATAGCGAAGCGGGATGATGCGAGCAATTCGTTCTTCCAATTCAGACATTTGTTCATAAGGAATAAAGTGGTAATGGTTACCATGAGGGACAGCTACACCTCTGGCGGTTCGACTTGTAATTTGTGCTGGGTCAAAAATAAGGCCATCAGATTCTACGTGTCGTTGGCTCAAAGGCAGTTTGTAGAGCTGTTTCAAAAGACTATCAATGTCATCACTTTGACTTCCTTGACTGTCAGTATTGCTGTTGTTGCTTGTGTTAGTATTGGTAGTTCCTGGATTGCTTACAGAAGGCACCCAGTTTGTTCTTGGAGTGTTATCGCTATTTTGTCGGCGATAGGTTCTTGAATTTGACAGATTTCCCCGACCAGATAGGAAGGCTTCTGCAGCAGCTAACTCGCTAGCTGATAACTCATTCTTAGGAATGTAATGGTAATGATCGCCATGAGGAACGATATAAGCATCACCAGTATCCTCTATGATATCAGAAGCATTAAAGATATAACCATCATCTGTAGTATAGCGTCCTTGCGAACGTGCCAAGGCTACAGCACCATCGTTTCTTGAGTTCCCACCTTCACGATGTTGACTATGCTCTTGTTTTTGTCGATTGATTTCCGCTTTCGTACGAACATTATCCGCATGGGCAGCATCCTTAAGGTAGACATAGTATTTTCCATCTACCTTGATAACATAACCACCCTTAACCTCATTGACAATATCCTCATCTTTTAGCTTATAGTTTGGATCCTTCATGAGTAATTCTTCACTAAAAATCGCATCATAAGGAACCTTCCCATTGTAATAATGATAGTGGTCGCCATGTGAAGTGACATAGCCTTGGTCTGTTATCTTGATGACGATTTGCTCCGCATTGATTCCTTCACGCTTGCTAACCTCATCAGGGGTCAAATTCTCCGTTTTTTGCGTCGCTTGTTTTCCATCTATATAGGAAACACGATTATTTTCTTTTACAGTTTGAGCTTGATGCAAACCTAGTTCATAAGCACAGACACTTAAAACAAGTGTAGCTACTGACCCAGCTAGATATTTTTTATTGATTCTCATTCTTTCCTCTTTTCTTAAGTATATTTGATTCACTATAAAATAATAAACCGGTTAATTAACTAGTTAATAGTTTACTCTTTTTAATATCGATTGTCAAGAATTTTACATATCCACATAATAAAAATGAAAGCCTCTTTATCGAGACTTTCATTTTTCATTAGTTTATTTTTCCTTACTTACAGATGAAGGATTACTTTCTTTCAACAACGCAAGTAATTTTTCTGCTTCTGCCATGATACCATTATTATCCATAGTTTGAAGAATCAAATTATTTCGTAAACCAGCTAGAGTTTCTGTTGCATTGGCTTTCAGACTAGAATCCGTTACTTTCGCAAGCAAAACTTCTGCTTCTTTGAGTTTGGCTTCTACTTTTTCAGTCTCTACTTGAGGGACTTCTGGCTCAGCAGGTGTTTCCTCTACTGGCTCTTCATCCGCTTTGAAGTTCTTATTTGGATCTTCACTGTGGTCTTTCTTGCCTAACACATGCTCACTGGCATTGCCCCATCCATCATTAGAATGTGGACGTTCGTCAGGGTGTTCTACGTAGTACTTAATCGTCGCAAACAAATCTTCCAAGGTATAGCCATTTGGAGCTTTGTATGTGTGATCATCAAACCAAGCAAATTTAATGTTATGGTAATGATCCTTATGAGGAATAATCAAATTACCGTTTTTAACCTCAACTGTATGCTCAACCATATATGGAAGTCGAACGAGTGGAATTCGTTTTTCCCCTTTCACACGATTGTAAATAGCTGCTGCACTATCTCCAGTTGGATTTGCTTGAACATCTGCGTCTGGAGATGGAGGTAGGATACCTTTTTCTTTAGTATAGGCTTGAGCTGCAACTTTTTCCTTATCAGAAAGGCTGTCTTTTCCAATCCAGTGACTATGGCCCATATGAGGCGTTACATATGCATCTCCTTCATCACTGATTATATCACGTTCGTCAAAAATGTAACCATCTGACGTTGTATACTTATCAGCTAATTGAGCAATACGAACTTCGTCTTCAGTATACTCAATCTGAGAATTTGGCTTGCCAAGTCGCTCTGGATGGGTAATTGGTGCTAGGAATGCCAATAAATCATCTACTAATTTTCCTTTATTAGAAGATTCATCATTCAAGCGTTCTGCTAATTTGTCTAAAGCTTGGAAATCAGAAGTACGACCCTTGTTTTCAGACAAGGCTTTATGAGCCTCAGTCAACAGATTATATACTTTATCATAAAATTCTTGGTCACGAGGAGCAACATTTTCTTTTTTAGCAGTTAAAGTGTGTGAAACACTCTCTTGTTTTGATAACTTGCTTTCAAGATTTTTAACAGTTTCAGATGGTAAATCTTTCGCAAAGACATAACGAGAGATGCCCTTTTCTTCGAATACATATCCTTCCCCAACTTTTCGTACCAGCTGACTAACCAAAGAAGAATTTGAGTCTATTTTAAGATTTGGTGCAGGTTGCGGGCTTGGACTAGGTTCCGGAGTCGGTTGTGGACTTGGTTGTTCTGGTCTTGAATCCGGCACCCTATGGTTCGAACGATAGCGAAGTGGGATGACGCGAGCGATTCGTTCTTCCAATTCAGACATCTGTGAATAAGGGATGAAGTGATAATGATCTCCGTGTGGCACTGCAACACCATTCGCAGTTTTTCTTGTAATCTGTGCTGGGTCAAAGACAAGGCCATCAGATTCTACGTGTCGTTGGCTGAGTGGCAAGGCGTAAAGCTGTTTCAGAAGGCTATCAATATCCTCATCACTCTGACTTGCTTGGTTATCGTAGCTACTGTTGTTAGCTGTGTTCGTGTTCGTATAGCTGTTGCCTTGATTATTATAGGATGGGACCCATCTATCTACATCGCTGCTAGCACTGTTGTTATTGGTGCGGCGATAAGTAGGCGTATTTGATTGGCCACTTCTACCAGATAGGAAGGCTTCTGCGGCTGCCAATTCGCTGGCAGATAAGTCACTCTTAGGAATATAGTGGAAGTGATTTCCATGAGGAACGATATAGGCATCACCTGTATCTTCTATGATATCAGAGGCATTAAAGATGTAACCATCATCTGTGGTGTAGCGTCCCTGTGAACGCGCCAAGGCTACCGCACCATCGTTTTCTGAAGTTCCTCCTTCACGATGCTGACTATGCTCTTGTTTTTGCCGATTGATTTCTTCTTTTGTACGGACATTATCCGCATGGGTTGAATCCTTAAGGTAAACATAGTATTTTCCATCTACCTTGATCACATAACCACCCTTGATTTCACTGATAATATCCTCGTCCTTGAGCTGGTAGTTTGGAACCTTCATCAGCAACTCTTCACTGATGATAGCATCATAAGGGACTTTGCCATTATAGTAATGATAGTGGTCGCCATGCGAAGTGACATAGCCCTGGTCTGTTATCTTGATGACGATTTGCTCCGCGTTAATGCCTTCTTTTTTGCTGACTTCATCAGGTGTCAAATTCTCTGCCTTTTGGCTTGGTTGTTTACCATCTATATATGAAACACGATTATTTTCCTTGACCGTTCTGGCTTGATACAGTCCCAACTCGTAAGAGCAAACACTTAAAATTAAAGCTGCCGCAGAACCAGCTAGGTATTTTTTATTAATTTTCATCGAAACTCTCTTTCTTTTTTAATATTTCTATTTGCAATTCATTTCTAAATTGCAGAAACTCCTCTCTATTAATTAACTGGTTAATAGTTTACTCCTAAATTTGCAACTTGTCAAGAATTTTATGAACCAGTTAAGTATTTTTTAATTCTTCACCGCTACTTTCTCTAAAATGGACTTTATATAAAAAAGATTTTCTTGAAAATTCTTTAAAAAAGTCCCTGCAACTGAGTTGCAAGGACTTTTCGATTAATCAAAATTAACGTATTCTTTTTGAAGTTCAAGAACTTCTTCCATTGTTGAGCATTCTGTAAGGGCACGGTTTGCGTACTCTTCCATCTTAGCTGTATCCAATTTCTTCATCAAGCTACGCGTACGAAGTACAGATGTTGCTGACATAGAGAACTCATCCAATCCCATTCCGACAAGAAGTGGAACAGCCTGTTGGTCACCAGCCATCTCACCACACATACCAGCCCATTTTCCTTCAGCGTGAGCTGCTTTGATAACGTTGTTAATCAAACGAAGGATTGATGGGTTGTATGGTTGGTAAAGGTATGAAACTTGTTCGTTCATACGGTCTGCTGCCATTGTGTATTGAATCAAGTCGTTTGTACCAATTGAGAAGAAGTCAACTTCTTTAGCAAATTGGTCTGCAAGCATTGCTGCTGCAGGAATCTCGATCATGATACCAACTTGGATATTATCCGCAACTGCAACACCTTCAGCAAGAAGATTTGCTTTTTCTTCGTCAAAGACTGCTTTCGCTGCACGGAATTCTTTCAAGAGCGCAACCATTGGGAACATGATACGCAATTGACCGTGAACAGACGCACGAAGAAGGGCACGGATTTGTGTGCGGAACATAGCATCTCCAGTCTCAGAGATAGAGATACGAAGGGCACGGAATCCAAGGAATGGGTTCATTTCGTGAGGCATATCGAAGTAAGGAAGCTCCTTATCTCCACCGATATCCATTGTACGAACGACAACAGGTTTACCGTTCATTCCTTCAAGTACAGCCTTGTAAGCTTCGTATTGCTCGTCTTCTGTTGGGAAGTCTTGAGAATCCATGTACAAGAACTCAGTACGGTAAAGACCAACAGCTTCTGCACCGTTGTCATTGACACCTTCAACGTCTTTTGGAGTACCGATGTTGGCAGCCAATTCAAAGTGTTTGCCATCAGCAGTTACTGTTTTAGCATCTTTCAAGAGAGCCCATTCAGCTTTTTGTTTCGCATAAGCTTCACCAGCAGCCTTGAATTCAGCCGCTTGCTCATCAGTTGGGTTGATGATAACTTCACCTGTGATACCATTAACGGCAAGGATGTCACCGTCTTTAACGATTTCAGTGATGTTGTTTGTACCCAATACAGCAGCAATTTCAAGTGTACGTGCCATGATAGCTGAGTGGCTTGTACGTCCACCAATGTTGGTTACAAAAGCTTTTACAAAGTTTTTGTCCAATTGAGCTGTATCTGAAGGAGTCAAGTCATGCGCAATCACAATCACTTCTTCATTGATAGAAGCTGGGTTTGGCAACTTTTTACCAAGGAGGTTAGCCAATACACGTTTTGTCACGTCGCGGATATCCGCTGCGCGTTCTTGCATGTATGGGTTGTCTTCCATGCCTTCAAAGATAGTGATAAACATGTCTGTTACTTCTTTCAGACCTGCTTCTGCATTCACTTTCTTCGCACGGATTGTTTCCTTGATTTGGCTGATCATTTCTGGGTCAGCAAGAACCATTAAGTGAGCGTCAAAAACTTGAGCAGCTTCTTCACCGAGCGTACCTACTGCTTTCTCGCGAATAACAGAAAGCTCGTCTTGTGATGCCTGTAGAGCGGCATCAAGGCGAGCTTCTTCTGCGTTTGTATCTTCGACTGTAATAGTCTCAAATGACAAATCCGGTTGAACGAGTAGATATGCTTTTGCAACTGCAACACCATCAGATGCTGCGATTCCTTTAAGCATTTCTGTCATTTTCCTTATGCCAATCCTTCTTTTTCCATAGTTTCAGTGATAGCAGCGATTGCGTCGTCAGCATCTGCACCTTCAGCTGAAATTGTAACGTCAGCACCTTGGCCAACACCAAGACTCATAACACCCATGATAGATTTAAGGTTTACTGATTTACCTTTGTATTCAAGAGTGATATCTGAAGCAAATTTGCTAGCTGTTTGAACCAACAATGTTGCTGGACGTGCGTGAATACCTGTTTCTGCCACTACGTGGAAATCTTTAGAAGCCATAGTTTGACTCTCCTTTAGTTATTTCTTTTTTGGATTATATGTGATAACCCTTACAAGACTGTATTATATCACCTTCTAGATTATTTTTCAAGTGTTTTATGGACTTTCTTCTATTTCCTTTCAGATAACTTGCTGAAAATCTTCTATTTATCTTACCAATATACAGTATATAGTTTTTTTGTTTTGATAAACTTTGATAGTTCAATGAAAACCCAATTTTACACTCTGACAAAACACTATATCTTGTGCTTTGTTTTTGAAACTGTAACTTTTTAGCACAAGATTTAGTTTAAAAAGTTTGACAAAGTTTTTTTTTCTGATATACTAAGAAAGTAATCAATTTTGAAAGAGGAGTTACGAAAATGGTAACCGTTTATTCTAAAAACAACTGTGTCCAATGTAAGATGACCAAGCGTTTCTTGGACAGCAACAATGTCGCTTATCGTGAGATCAATCTCGACGAGCAACCAGAGTACATCGATCAAGTTAAAGAGCTCGGTTTCAGCGCTGCTCCTGTTATCCAAACACCAACTGAAGTCTTTTCAGGCTTTCAACCAGGAAAACTGAAACAATTAGCATAATCTTAGTACATCATCCAGAAGAGATTGCTTCTAGGGCTAACTTAGAGGCCTTTCTTTTGTAATTAGATAAAGGAAATTTTATGGGATTAAAACATCTTGAGGACGTAACTTACTTCCGTCTCAATAACGAAATCAACCGTCCTGTCAATGGACAAATCATGCTTCATAAAGATAAGGAAGCCTTGGATGCTTTCTTTAAAGAAAATGTAGTTCCAAATACCATAGTTTTTGATTCAATCACTGATAAAATCAACTACCTCATTGAACACAACTACATCGAAACTGCATTTCTAAAGAAGTACCGTCCAGAGTTTTTGGAAGAATTGCATCAATTTATCAAGGACCAAAACTTCCAATTCAAATCATTCATGGCTGCCTATAAGTTTTATAATCAATATGCCTTGAAGACTAACGATGGGGAATACTATCTTGAAAGCATGGAAGACCGTGTCTTCTTTAATGCACTTTACTTTGCTGACGGGGATGAAGCGATTGCGACTGATATTGCCAATGAAATCATCCACCAACGCTACCAACCTGCTACTCCTTCCTTCTTGAATGCTGGTCGTGCTCGTCGTGGGGAGTTGGTATCTTGCTTCTTGATTCAAGTAACCGATGATATGAACTCTATCGGCCGTTCTATCAACTCAGCTCTCCAACTTTCACGTATCGGTGGTGGTGTGGGAATTTCCCTCAGCAACCTTCGTGAAGCTGGAGCTCCTATCAAAGGTTATGAAGGAGCAGCCTCTGGTGTCGTACCAGTTATGAAGCTTTTTGAAGACAGCTTCTCTTACTCAAACCAACTTGGACAACGTCAAGGTGCTGGAGTTGTCTACCTCAACGTCTTTCACCCAGATATCATCGCTTTCCTTTCCACTAAGAAAGAAAATGCCGATGAAAAAGTTCGTGTTAAGACCCTCTCACTTGGAGTTGTGGTCCCAGATAAATTCTACGAATTGGCGCGTAAAAATGAAGAAATGTATCTCTTTAGCCCTTACTCTGTAGAGCTTGAGTACGGTGTGCCATTCAACTATATCGACATCACTGAAAAATATGATGAATTAGTAGCAAATCCAAATATCCGCAAGACAAAAATCAAGGCGCGTGATTTGGAAACTGAGATTTCTAAATTGCAACAAGAGTCTGGCTATCCTTATGTCGTCAACATTGATACAGCTAACCGTGCAAATCCTGTTGATGGAAAGATTATCATGAGTAACTTGTGTTCTGAGATTCTTCAAGTTCAAGAACCAAGCTTGATCAACGATGCTCAAGAATTCCTTCAAATGGGAACGGACGTTTCATGTAACCTTGGTTCAACCAACGTGGTCAACATGATGACTTCACCTGACTTTGGTCGTTCTATCCGTGCTATGGTTCGTGCTTTGACATTCGTTACAGATAGTTCACACATCGTAGCCGTACCTACTATCGACCACGGAAATAGCTTGGCCCACACCTTTGGTCTTGGTGCCATGGGGCTTCATAGCTACCTTGCCCAACAACTGATTGAGTACGGATCACCTGAGTCAATTGAATTTACAAGCATCTACTTTATGCTTATGAACTACTGGACCTTGGTTGAGTCAAACAATATCGCGCGCGAACGTGGCATCACCTTCCACAACTTTGAAAAATCAGACTATGCTAACGGAAGCTACTTCGACAAGTATGTGACAGGCGAGTTTGTTCCAAAATCAGACCGTGTTAAAGAACTCTTCAAAGACGTCTTTATTCCAAGTGCTGCTGATTGGGCTGAACTTCGCGAAAAGGTTCAAGAAGATGGTCTTTATCACCAAAACCGTCTAGCTGTTGCACCAAATGGTTCTATCAGCTACATCAACGACGTTTCTGCTTCTATCCACCCGATTACACAACGTATCGAAGAACGTCAAGAGAAGAAAATCGGTAAGATCTACTACCCTGCTGCAGGTTTGTCAACAGATACCATCCCTTACTACACTTCTGCTTATGACATGGATATGCGTAAGGTGATTGATGTTTACGCTGCTGCGACTGAGCACGTGGATCAAGGACTTTCACTCACTCTCTTCATGCGTAGTGACATTCCAAAAGGTCTTTACGAATGGAAGAAAGAAAACAAACAAACGACACGTGACTTGTCTATCCTTCGTAACTATGCCTTTAACAAGGGTATCAAGTCTATCTACTACGTCCGTACCTTTACAGACGACGGTGGAGAAGTCGGTGCTAACCAATGTGAAAGCTGTGTGATTTAATTTTTATCTGAGGCAACCACATTTTCTCAGACTACTGATTAAGTTACCCGCCAGACAAAATTTGATAAGTATCTTAAATACTATGAAAAACTAAAAAGTCGGTCTTCCGACTTTTTGTGCGATACTCTTCTCAGACTATGATAAAATAGAGAGGATTCGACAATCGCATTATTACATACAGAAAGAGATTTCAAATGGAAACTTACTACAAAGCCATTAACTGGAATGCCATCGAAGATGTCATCGACAAATCAACTTGGGAAAAATTGACGGAGCAATTCTGGCTCGATACGCGTATCCCCTTGTCAAATGACCTAGACGACTGGAGAAAACTATCAAACAAAGAAAAAGACTTAGTTGGAAAAGTCTTTGGTGGTTTGACCCTTTTGGATACCATGCAATCTGAAACAGGGGTTCAGGCGCTTCGCTCAGACATCCGTACACCGCATGAGGAAGCTGTTTTCAACAACATCCAGTTTATGGAATCTGTCCACGCAAAATCTTACTCTTCTATCTTTTCAACCTTGAATACCAAGGCTGAAATCGAAGAAATCTTTGAATGGACCAACACTAACCCCTACCTACAAAGAAAAGCAGAAATTATCAATGAAATCTACCTCAATGGTAGCCCCCTTGAAAAGAAAGTTGCCAGCGTTTTCCTTGAAACCTTCCTCTTCTACTCTGGTTTCTTTACACCGCTTTACTATCTTGGTAACAACAAACTGGCTAACGTTGCGGAAATCATCAAACTGATCATTCGTGATGAGTCTGTTCACGGAACCTACATTGGTTACAAATTCCAACTTGGTTTCAATGAATTGCCTGAAGAAGAGCAAGAAAAGCTCAAAGAATGGATGTACGACCTGCTCTACACTCTCTACGAGAACGAAGAGGGCTATACAGAAAGCCTCTATGACGGTGTTGGCTGGACTGAGGAAGTTAAAACTTTCCTTCGTTACAATGCCAATAAGGCTCTTATGAACCTAGGACAAGATCCACTCTTCCCAGATTCAGCTGATGATGTCAACCCAATCGTTATGAACGGAATCTCAACAGGAACTTCTAATCACGACTTCTTCTCTCAAGTCGGAAATGGTTACCTCCTTGGTGAAGTTGAAGCCATGCAAGACGAGGATTACAACTACGGTTTAGACTAATTTGACCAATCATTCAAAATATCATGGTTTGTTTAAAACAACCATGGTATTTTTGTTTTTGTTTTATTTTGTTTTTTTCTATTTGATTGATTGAGCGTTTTATGGTAAGATAATAATAGTAGAAATCGAGGTGATAAGGATGCTAAAGCAAGAAAAACTAGATAGTATTCTAGAAGCAGTAAACACAAAAGGCACTATTACTGTAAAAGAGATTATGGAGAGTCTTGATGTGTCAGATATGACAGCTCGCCGCTACTTACAAGAATTGGCAGATAAGGATTTGCTGGTTCGTGTGCACGGTGGCGCTGAAAAACTTCGTACAGGTTCTCTCTTAAACAACGAACGCTCAAATGTTGAAAAACAAGGCTTGCAGATTGCTGAAAAACAAGAAATTAGCCGTTTTGCTGGTCATTTGATTGACGAAGGTGAAACCATTTTTATCGGGCCAGGAACAACCTTAGAATGTTTTGCTCGTGAGCTCCCTATCGATAACATTCGTGTTGTAACAAACAGTCTTCCAGTTTTTCTCATCCTAAACGAACGAAAATTAACAGATTTGATCTTGATTGGCGGAAATTATCGCTCTATCACTGGTGCTTTTGTAGGGACACTTACCTTGCAGGATTTGACAAACCTTCAGTTTTCTAAGACATTTGTTAGCTGTAATGGTATTAAGGATAAGGCAATTGCTACTTTCAGTGAAGAAGAGGGCGAGGTACAACGAATCGCCTTGAACAATGCCAATAAAAAATACTTACTGGCAGACCACAGCAAGTTTAATAAGTTTGATTTTTACAATTTCTACAATATTTCAGAAATTGATACCATCGTTTCAGATTCCAAACTGAGTCAAGAAACATTTGAAGACCTGTCGAAACAAACAACCATTCTTTTATCAAAACCATAAAAATTCCCCTGCCTTTTGGCGGGGAATTTTTGTTGAATTTTAATCAATAAGTTGTGTCTCAGCTAGTTTCTTGTACCAGTGAGCCGATTTCTTTGGATAGCGCTCCTGGGTTTCAAAATCAACATAGAAGAGGCCATAGCGCTTTTCATAGCCATTTGACCAAGAAAAGACATCCATCAGAGACCAGATAAAGTAGCCTTTGACATTGGCTCCATCAGAGATTGCATCTGCAATCACTTCCATATGTTTCTTAACATAATCAATCCGTCCATCATCGTAGACTGTCCCATCCACAAACTCATCTTTGTATCCGAGACCATTCTCTGTGATGTAGATTTTCTTGTAATTTGGGTAATCTTTCTTCACGCGCATGATTTGATCATACAAACCTTGAGGATAGATAATCCAGTCCCAGTCCGTACGTGGGACATAGTCAGGCGCCACTCGACGTCCAACTCCCTTAATCTGATACTTAGAGCTTCCTTTTTCACCCTTACCGTTATGAATGATTTCTGTTTCGCCATCAAAGGCTTGCATCCAATCACTCATGTAGTAGTTAATTCCAAGGAAGTCATTCAGGTCTTTTGCAGCTTCTAGCACAGCGAAGTCTTCTTCACGCAGATCTAAACTTCCACCATTGACTGCTAAGATATGGTTGACACCTTCCATTGTTTCTTCGGAGTATCGTCCTAGATAAGTCGCATCCAAAATAAATTTATTGTGAATGATATCTTCTAACTCGGCTGCACGAACATCTGCTGGATTATCTGGATCCAGAGGATACTTAGTAGGCAGTGCATGAACCACACCAATTTCACCCTTATATCCCTTATCCTTGAAAAGTTTTACTGCACGCGCATGCGACACCATCATATTGTGATGAGATTGGAAGACTTTGGCAAGGTCGTACTGGATACCTGGAGGAAATTTCCCAACCAAGTATTGACCATCACCGATTGGTCCAATTTCATTAAAGGTTGTCCAATAGTTTACTTCTGGGAATTCTTCAAAACAGAAAGCCGCGTAGTCTACAAAGTGTTCAATGTTTTCACGGTTTAAGAAGTCTCCATTTGAATGTAGAGCTTCTGGCGTATCAAAGTGATGAAGAGTTACGAAGGGCTCAACATGCCGTTTGTGGCACTCTGCAAATAGATTATGATAGAACTCAACCCCCTTGTCATTAACCTTCCCATAACCAGTTGGAAAGATACGTGACCAAGCGATTGAAATACGGATACCATTGACACCATACTCTTCTGCAAGTTTGAGGTCAACTGGGTATTTGTGATAGAAATCACTGGCAGATTACTATCCTTGTACCTTCCTTGTGCTAGAGCTTGGTAAGAGCAGTAAATATGATCTGTCAAGGTTACGTAGAGATACTCTTGAATCGGATAATGATATTTCTTTGATAGCTTATCAATGATTTCATAAGTCACTGTGATAAAATCAAGCGGGACATCTTTGAGCAGAGCCATAAAGTTTTCCCTGGACTCTTCTGTCTTCATCCGAAAGATCTTCTCAACTTGATCTTCAGCAATCAAATCCCCCTTCTTTTTCCCAAATGCAATCCCCTTACCAATCACAATCACCTCTTCTCCTTTGTCATTTCTGACAAGCGAAACATTGTGATTCATTGGGTTTAGAATTCGATACATGGCAACCTCCTTTTATCTCTTAAAGGTATATGAGTATAAAAAATGACCACAAATGAACTAGAAAATCCTTTGATTTCTAATCCACCTGTGATCATGCCTAATATTACTTAGTAACACTCACCTTGTATTAACTTGTGATTTAAGTATAGCATAAGTAAGTTTATTTGTAAACCTTTACATTCAACTTTTTTTAAAATTTTTATTTAGATCAATGTTCCTAAGATTAGGGGGAAAACTTATACACGTTCAGTCCATGAAGTCGCTGTGGTTTGGAGAACTTTGTTGAGTTCGTCAATGTTCTCAAATCCAGTTGTGCGTAGCCATTCACGAGCTGCTGCTTCACCGTCTTTGATGTAGGCTTCAACTGATCCTGCCCAGGTTGCACGGCCACAAAGAACGCCGTTGAAGTTTGCGCCTGATTCGTGAGCAAAGACAAGGGTTTCTTGGAAGAGTTTAGCTGACACACCTGCACTCAAGTAGATATACGGCAAGTTAGTCGCTTCATCTTGTGCTTTGAAGAAGGCTGCTGCTTCCTCACGAGTATGAACGATTTCACCATCGCCAAAGCCTTCAACGTATTTGACGTTGACTGGAACTTCCACTTTCAAAACGTCGATGTTAAAGCGTGGGTCTGAGAAGACCTTCATAGCACCGATAACCTTGTGTGGTTTTACTTTGGCGTATTCTGCAGAGCCAGCATCAGCGATTTTTTCATCGTAAGCAAGGATTTCAAGGAAGAATGGAATGTCTTCCGCCACACACTCTGAACCAATGCGTTCGATGTAAGCTTGTTTTTGTTGGTTGAGTTCGTCAGAGCTGTCTACATCGTAGTAAAGCAAGAATTTGACAGCATCTGCACCTTGTTCCTTGATGCGTTTGGCAGACCAAACATCCAAGCAGTCAGGCAAGCGTTTGGTGCTAGTTGTGTCGTAGCCAGTTTTCTCATAAGCAAGGAGAAGGCCGGCGTTGGCATCAAGCGCTTTTGTAGCTGGAAGACCATACTCAGGGTCAAGAAGCATAGAGGATGCGTATTTTGTCAATTCATCTGCAACCAAGACTTTGAGTTCTTCCATTTGAGCAACTGTTGGTTCTTCTGTTTGGTATTGAGCCATGAGACGTTTCAAAGCGCCACGTTGGTCAAAGGCAAGAGCTGAGATAATGCCGTTTTCATCTGAAAGTTTTTCTAAGCGTGCACGTTTTTGTTCTGTTAAAACCATTTTATACCTCTTTTACGATTAGTTGGTCGTATAGACCTTGATAGTTGGCCATATTGACATGACCTGTCATCTTTTCTTGAGCGTTAAGCATACCAAGGACATTTGCCTTGATGAGGAGTTCTGCATCCGATTCCTTATGAAGAAGACCTGATGAAATACCTGCAACAGTAGAATCTCCAGATCCGACAGGATTGACTACCTGAATTCTTGGAATATCTACCTTGTAGAAAGTATCACCGTGTTTTGCAAAAGCACCATTTGCTCCAAGTGAAACGATTATCCACTCAATCCCTGCAAATAGAGGCTCTTGAAGAACTTCTTTTAATTCATCCAAATCCTCAGAAACTTCTTTCCCAAGAAGCTGAGACAATTCTTCGTTATTTGGTTTAATAACTGTTGGTTTGTGTGGTGATTCAAGGACAGCCTGAAGAGCCGCACCTGAGCAGTCTAGAACAACTGGTTTCTCTGCTTTATTAGCAAGCTTCACTAAGTTTGCATAATAGTCAACTGGAAGACCAGCTGGAAGACTACCTGAGATGGCAACTACTTCCACAGTGTCAAGGAGATTTTCGAAATGATCCAAGAAATCTTGCCCTTCTTGTTCAAGAACTTCAGGCCCTTTTTCAAGGATTTCTGTTTGATTGTCTCCATGCAGAATAGCGATACAGTTACGAGTTTCTCCCTGAATTGAGAAGAAATCTTTCTTTACTTGATTATCGATATTTTCAACCAAAAACTCACCAAGTTTACCACCGACCAAACCAGTAGCAGCAACAGAATCACCAAATTCTGAAAGCACTCGTGTAACATTGAGGCCTTTACCACCAGCTGTCTTGGTCACGTCCACCACGCGGTTGACAGTGTCAATTTTCAATTCATCCAAAGGATAAGAAATATCAATGGATGGATTCATTGTGACTGTTAAAATCATGCGTCACCTCTTAGTCGTGGTATTCACCGCGATCCCATTTTTCAAGGAATTCTGTAAAGAAGTTTGCATCTGCTTGATGAGCATTGTGAGTTTCAACGTGCTCAATTTTCGCAATCAATTTTTTGTTTTCTTCTGATGGTTTGTATTCAGCATTGATAAAAGCTTCAATGATATCACACATGAGCAATTCACCAGTGATTTTACCACCAAAACCAATAACATTGGCGTTCAATTGTTCTTTTGCATAAAGAGCTGTTGTCATATCACGAACCAGGGCAGAACGAACTCCTGGGACTTTGTTGACAGCGTTGTTGATACCAACACCAGTACCACAGATACATACCCCAAGATCAGCTTGACCGCTAGTTACAGCTTCACCAACTTTTTTACCAAAGATTGGGTAGTGAGTACGTGTGTGGTCATAGGTACCAAAGTCGATGACTTCATATCCTTTTGATTTCAAAAATTCTGAAACCGCCATTTTTTCATCTGTTACGATGTGGTCACATCCAATTGCAATTCTCATTTTTAACTTACCTTTCTTACTGTAATCTAATTAGCACATTTTGTTCAACATATCAACACGAATTTGGTGACGGCCACCGTCGTATTTACCGTTAACAAAACCTTTAGCAATATTTTTAGCCAATTCATCACCAACAAGTTGTGCACCCATAGTGATCATACGTGAGTTGTTGTGTCCACGAGTCATATAAGCTGAACGTTCGTCAGATACTTCTGCGGCAACCATTCCTTTGATTTTAGTTGCGACCATAAATGGACCAGCTCCATAAGCATCAATCACGATACCAAGATTTTGTTCTTCTTTGTTTACTTCTGCAGCAACAGCAAGAGTCACATCAACAAAATCTTGACCTTCAGCTGTAACATCCACAACGTGGAAGTTTTCTTTTTCCAAGAAGTCTTTCACAACTTCTTTCAATCTCAAACCTGCAGCATCTGCACCGATAACAATAGACATATTGTTTACTCCTTTTTATTTTTCTAGGCTAGTAAAAACTTTTATAGTTAGCAGTTTACCTACAAAAGATTTTCTAGCAGTTTAGTGACAAATTTGATTGAATGAGATGAATAACACCTTATCCAAGTCCAGGAAACCAATTTCCTAGAAATAATCCTTCTCCACGAAAGAGAATATAACAAGTGATTGTTTGTTTGTTACAAACATCATTTGTTGTTTACAAACATAATATACTCCTATTTATAGAAAAAGTCAACAGTAAATGTTTGTTTTTGTAGTTTTTTATCTAAAATATTTCAATATCAAAGCCAATCTGATCTACTTGACCAGGTTCTAGGAGACGAACATTCTTCTTATCTTCTAAATGATCTCCTTCTTCAAGAGATGTTGACAAGCCAGACCAAGGTTCAAACGCAATGAAAGGTCCCTTATTCAAAGTTGACCAGATAATAAGATTTGAAAACTCTTGGAAGTTTACTTTTAATCCCTTCTCATGCTTACGAGAACGAAGGGCAATTGTTCTGGATTGCAACTCATCCAAAGTCACTGCATCAACACTAAACAGATCGTAACTGAGGTCCACTTCCTTTTGTGAATCCAACCATGGACTTCTATCTTGGAAGTCTAACATTCCTGTTTCTGGGAAAGGACGGGGAACAGAGCAAGTCTCTTCTTTCTCAAACTCTAAATAGTAATCTTCATATACTTCGTCATCAAGTAGAGGACAATTAAATCCTGGATGTCCTCCTATAAAGAATGGCATGACTTTATTCGTTTCTTTATTAAAAACTTTGTATTGAGTTCGAACAGTCTTGCCAGTCACTAGATAAGTGATTTCAAGGCGGAAATGATAAGGATAGTTTTGATATGTATTCTCATCATCTTCGATAGCAAAAGTTACGCTATTTTCTGTTTGATCCACTAACTTAAATTCATTTTTACGAACCAAACCATGACGAGGAATGTTTCCTTTCGTCTCCGTTCCATCTGCATGACTGTAGAAGGCTGTATCCTCTCTTAAAGAGCCGCAGATTGGAAAAAGTACTGGGGCTTGTCCACTCCAGTAAGTGGCATCTCCTTGCCACAGATACTCAATGCCCTCTCGATCCTTGATCGACGACAAGGCGCCACCTAAGGTTTTAAACTGGACCGTTAACTGGTCTGATTTGATTTCAATTACCATAATGTTCTCCAACTATTTTTAGATTTTTATATAAAAAACTAGGTTGCCACTCCCAATGTAGGAAATTAACAACCTAGTTTTCACAATTTACATTTTATAGGAGCGAATTATTTAGCATTTGCTGCGTATTCTTCGTTACGTTTGATCATTTGTTTTCTATACCAAGCAAAGATACCTACATAGAATACAAGGAAGACTGCTGCACCAAGGATTGCTTTGATATCACCTGTTGTAGCATTACCGATTGCCCAACCAAATAGTTTTTCAATTGGTCCTTCAAGAGTTGAGTGGGTAATCAATTGAGATTGGTTCACACCTTCTGGGAAGGCACCTACACCTTTAGCAAGTTCAGTTGCAAATGGTGCGATAAGAGTACCAGAAAGAAGGAAGAGAGGCAACAAGAGTGTTCCGAAGATAATCATACGGAGCAATTTACCACGTGTAACAACCAAGAGAGCTGGAGTCACACCCATAGCGATGATACCTGCAAGTGGCAAGATACCATTTCCGACATTAGAAAGAAGTACAGCTTCTACTAGCATGATTGGAGCAAGTACGTTGGCACAAGCCCAGATTTCAGCACGACCAGCGATGAATGGCCAGTCAAGACCGATGTTGAATTTACGTCCTTGAAGACGTTTAGTAGCAACGTTTGTAATACCTTGTGAGAGTGGTTCTACGGCTGCGATGAACCATGATCCGATAAGTGAGAAGAGTTCCAAAGCTACACCGGCTGTCAAACCAAGAGACAACCAACCTTTAATAACAAGTTCCCATGAAGATGCATCTTCTACTCCAGCAACTGGGTGTGGAGTCCCCATCAAACCAATAACAATACCAAGGATGAAACCGATAAAGAATTTAGATCCCCAGAAACCGATTTTTTTGTTCAATTTTGCAGCGTCAAAGTCATATTTATCGAGACCAGGCAATACTTTATCAAAGATCTTATCCAAGACCATGATAACTGGGTTCATCATGTAGTTCATGTGAGTTGAAGTCATTGGTGATGAACTTGGTGCATTAAGAAGGTCGTCGAAAGTTGGTTTCATCAAATCAGAGTTGATGATTTTCAAAATACCTACAAGGACAACTGCTGCAGTTGCGATGAAGAGTGAAACCCCTTGGCTTACACCGTTGTTGTCTGCATACCATTTAATCAAAAGACCAGTGATTGACAAGTGCCAGATATCGAAGATATCGACGTCAAGTGTATCTGTTTTCTTCATTGCAAGCATCACAATGTTGACAATCAACATTACAAGCAAGAAGTAAAGTGTCCATGCAGAACCCCAAGTGATGGTTGCAAGTGGTGCCCAACCAACGTCGGTGATGTTCAATTGGATACCAGTATTTTCAACGAATTTCGCAAGTGATGCTGAGAAAGCTCCGTTGAGCATACCGATGATAGCACCGATACCAGTAAGGGCGATAGCAAGCTTGATACCACCTTCAAGCGCTTTGGAGAATTTCACTCCAAAGAGTAGGGCCAATACTGTCAAAATGATCAGCATGATGATAGGGCCACCCATAGCCAAGATAGGTTTGAAGATATCGTTGGCCAGATTGATAATGACATCCATAATAGTTCCTCCCGTTTTTTTTAGTTATATGAATGTTAACAAGATAAAGAATAAATTAGCTTAGTCCATGTTCTTTGATAGCTGCTTCAATATTGTCAAATACTGGAGCGCTCATTGCTGGAATACGGAACAAGATTGGTCCAGCTTCAATTACTGGAATACCTGGTTTAAAACCAAGGTCAGTTGCAGCGATTGGTGTAAAGATATCGTAGCCCTTGATAAGGTCTTCGTTTACATCTTTCACCATGACTGCATCACAGTGAACGTCATAACCACGGTTTGAAAGTTCTTCTTCTAGAGCACTTTTAATTTGGTGACTTGAGTTAACACCTGCACCGCAGGCAGCAAGAATTTTAATCATTTGGATTTCCTCCGATTTTATATTTTAATAGACAAGATTAAGCGGTTGCTTCAGCAATGTAAGCATAAAGTTTTTCTGGTTCGGAAATTTTTGATAAATCTTCTAGGTGACCATTTCCTGTAAAGAAGTCCATCAACTGAGCAAGAATATTGGTTTGACTCGAACTTGAATTGTTAATGATAAAGAAGAGTAGGGATACCGCTACTTCCTTATCAGGAGCAATCATATTGTGAAAAGTTACTGGTTTTTCTAGTCGAACAACAACCACTTTCTCAGCTAGATTATGAACAATATCTGTATGAGGAATTGCTACATTTGGCAAATTCTTGCCCAGAAATTCCATATCCAAGCCAGTCGGAAATGACTTTTCACGCGTGATCAAGGCTTCACGATAAGTTGGAGTTACAATTTCTCGTTCTTCTAACAGGGTTGCTACCTGATCAAAGAGTTGTTCTTGATTATCCGCTTCTAAGCAAAACACGAGGTCTTTGTCAAAGAAATGATCTAATCCCATAACATTTTCCCTTCTTTCAATTAACTTTTATGCTATAAGTATAACACTATATGAAATCGTTGTCAATGATTTTTGTTTTATTTTGTTCCTTTTTTTATAAATTTTGTTTTGTTTGATAAATACAATCAATATCAAACATCCCTCCATTTCAACTACAAAAAAAGAAGGCTGAGCCTTCTTTTTTTGATTGGTTACTTAATAGAAGATAAAATTTCTTCTAGTTTTTGATAGTCTTTGACACTATCGATTTCATAGATACTATTACCTTCTAATTCTTCGACATAGACATCCAATTCTTTGATATTATCCTTAACCATGTTGTCCCAGTAGAGATCAACAAATTCACCACCTTCATAAGCTTTGTCAATAAAGCCAACAATCTTCTCAGCAGTTGGTGCATCCCAGAATGAAACTCCGCTCAGAATACGACCAGCCTTACTGTCAACAATGATATCTTGGACCTTATAGTCATCACCATAAACTAGGAACCATTCGTTTGTACAGTCTTCACGATAAACACTGAAATAGGTAGAACGTTTAAGATCGTTTCGAAACATATTTTTGAAAAGATAGTTATCTGCATCGATGACGTAGCTGTTAGCCAAATCTTCTTTTACTAGATAAAGTGAGTAAAAGTTATTGTAATCAGCATACTTGTCGTTAAAGACTAAACGAACACCATATTTTTCTTTTAGGTAGTCAAATTGTTCTTTGAGGTAGCCGACAACGATGATAATCTCATCAATTCCTCTCTCTTTCAAAAACTCGATTTGGTATTCTACCAAGGGTTTTTGATTAACCTTAACCAAAGCTTTTGGGGTATTTTCAGTCATAGGGCGTAGACGAGTTCCTAAGCCCGCTGCCAAAATAATCGCTTTCACACGAATCTCCTTTATTCTTTAATAATAATATAAACACCAGCCATAACAATAAGTGAAGTGATGATTGTCAGCATATCTAGCGGTGCACCCAAGAAAACAACTGCAAATAAGACAGTCCAAACTACATAGCTCACATTCAAACCTGTCGCTTTCGCAGGTTGCAAACGATTAATGGCGATATAATAAGCTAAGTAGGAAATCATATCAAAGGCCGCAAAGACAATTAAGAGGCCGAATAATTGCCCATCTGCCACTTCTGCAAATGAATGGTGAGAAAAGAGCACAATCACAAGATAGGACAAGAATGAGGTTACTTGTCGGATTAACAAGGCTTCAATTTCACTTAAATCACTTTCCATAGCATAGGAGCTGAGAACACTTTCACTCCCCCAAGCAATTGCACAGACAAGGGCACAAAGAATTCCAATGTAAAACGAGTTAACTTGTTCAACCTTGTAGGTTTGAGCAATGATAGCTGCAATAATCAAGAAAACACCAAATACTGTATTCTTTGAAACCTTGTGTTTCAAAATGAAGAAGGCGAGTAAAACTGAAACTGCTGGGTAAATAGCTGATACAGATGAAGCTAGAGAGCTACCAATATATTTAACCGCATAAAGATTGGCTTGCATACCAATTGGTCCTGCTAGCAAAGCACCGATTATAACACTCACATTTCGAATATTTAAGAAAATAGAGAGGCGAACTTTTCCTTCTTTTACCAAAAGAAAAGCTAACAAGATAAAGATACTCAAGAAATCATGAGCGGCAGCCACAACAAAAGGCGAAAGATTTGTAAAAATTGAAAAGATATAAGCACTAATCGTTAGACCTAATCCCCAGAATATACCAGAGAGCAGACCAAAAGAAACACCATTTTTATTCTTCATCCTAACCTCCATAATAAGTCAAACCTTCGACAGCTCTTTGGTAACGATTGACACCGTAATCTCCAAAGTCAGCTCCTTGAGCTTCTTTGTACACTGTCCACAAACTCCAGATAGTATCTTGCAAGATTTTATAGATACGAATCTTCTCACGTGACACAGGCGTTTTGTCACTTTCATAGTAGGAAAGGAAAGCATCTTCCTCTTGCTTTGTAAATTCAGACTCTAAGAAAAGAGCTGCCAAATCCCACATCGGGTCATTCATAGAAGAGTATTCCCAGTCAATCAAATACAAACGACCTTGTGGTGACTCGATAAAGTTTTCTGGTACCAAATCAATATGACAGGACTTTCTATCAACACCCAAATCAGCCAATCTCTTTTCTAGTGAGAATACATCTTTTCTTACAGCTTCATAGTTTTCATAAGGGATAGGTCCCTCAATCAAGGATTCATATTTGCTGATTTCCTCAAAAGGAGCAAATTCTCCTCTTAATTCTTTCCCTGAAGCATGGATGGTTTGTAAAATTGGTGCAATCTTTTCAAACTTGGATTTGATAGATGTTGAATCAAGAGTTACTGCTGATTCGATGTATTCATTTACTTTAATCCCTGACTCAATATCAAAGAGGTAATTTTTGACATCTAAATCTAAATCCTCTAAAAGTTCAAGATTGTACTTTTCATTTTGACGATTGATGAGTTTTTCAGTCCCTTTACCAAAAAATTTCACAATATACTGTTTGTTGGTTGTTTTAACCAAATAGTTTTGGTTGGTCATGCCTCCCAACTGTTCAACACTGAGTACTTCCTCTTCATCAGATAGTAAAGAAGAAATTTTTTCTTTGATGAGTTTCTCCACAATTAACCTCCATCTTCTACACTTCCCACTTAAATACTGTTTTGAAAGCAGTATTTAGGTCTGTAGCAAAGACACGGTGAATGTCCTTGATTTCTCTCACAGGCTCTTCAACATAAAGGATATTCTTCAGACGATTCGCAAACTTTTTGACTTCCATCATTTGAATGGCCTTCTCAAAATCGATGCGTCCTGAACGAGACGATCCCACTAATAACAATCCTTTTTCCAAAGCATCTCGTGTATTGATATTAACCTTGTATTCGCTCACTCCCATCATGAGAATCGTTCCCTGTGGGCGAATATAACGAATCAAGTCATTGATAGCTGGACCTGTACCATCACCACCGCAACACTCAAATCCATGATCAAAGGTCAAATCCTCTGGGATATTATCCGTAATGTAGCACTCTTTTGCAAAAGAGAAGAGCTCTAGTTTTTCCCAATGGCGACCAAAGACGATAATCTCTGCTTCTGGCAAGGTATAATTGATAATATTTGCAACAACAAAGGCCAAACTACCATCTCCGATAACAGCGATGCGCTCTCGCTTACTATGACCAAGATGCAAGAAACGATCCATGGCATGCATACCAACACTGACAAACTCAGTAATGGCTGCAACTGTGTCCTCAATGTCATTATAAGACACAACACGATCTTTTGGAAGAGAGACAAATTCTCTCATAAAGCCATCATAACCACTTGATAGGAAGTAGGTTCCGGTCATGTAGTTCTCGTAGAACTCCTTGTCACTCTGCATAGGCGGTTGATTGGGAATCATAACTACCTTTTGACCGACTTCATAAGTCCCAGTCGGATCTGAAATAACAGTTCCACAAGACTCATGAATCATGGCCATAGGAAGTTTTTTAGCCAATATCTTTGGATCACGCTTCCCTTGATAGTAACGTTGATCCGCATGACAAACCGCCATATAATTTGGACGAATCAGGATATGATTCTCCTGATCAATATCCTCTTCTTGATATTTTACATTGATAAACTTTGGTTTGGTCAGTTGATAAATTTGATTAATCATAGCCTTAGTCTTTCTCAATCATGCTTTTCGCGATTTTCAAGTCTGTCACCGTTGTGATTTTAAGGTTTGAATATTCCCCTTTAGCTAGAGCAACATCCTTTCCTTTGATAACAAAAATTTTACATGCATCCGTCAGGATTTCCTTTTCTTGGTCAGATAGGGAACCATACAAATCCATGAAATCCTTGCAACGGAAAGTCTGAGGTGTTTGACCTTGATAGAGGTGAGCACGATTTGGAATATCAGTGATAAACTGACCATTAGTACTTTCAACAATGGTATCAACTGCTTCTACTACTGTGTCAACCGCATCATGATTTTGCGCCAGTTTGATATTGTCCTGAATCATGCGAAGTGTGATAAAAGGACGAACAGAGTCATGCGTAATCACGATATCTTCTGGAGTGATTGGACGGTAGGCATCAATAGCTTCTATAATCTTCTCGATACTGGTATTGCGATCAGCACCACCCTTTGTAATGATGATGCGATCCTTGTGAAGAGAAAGATACTTGTCAACCAAGTCCTCAGCATGAGATACCCAATCTCCATGAACTCCAACTACAATTTTTTCAATACTTGGTTCCAAAACAAATTTTTCAATTGTGTGGATCAAAATAGGACGATCACCCAACTCCAAGAATTGTTTTGGTAAATTACTGATTCCCATGCGTGTGCCAGTTCCTCCGGCTAGGATTCCTGCATAGATCATTTATATTCTCCTTTAGTTTATTCTAAAAAACTCATTATCATCTATTATATCACAATCTGCCTCCATCATGAAGAAAAGACAGTGAATCATTTAGTCTAATCAACACACCATTTAAGGTAAAAAGTGAACAATGTGTTACTAAATCCGGAAAGACCATAATAAATCAAGAAATAAAATTAGGTTATCCTCTATATTATCCATTCAACGTTCGGTTAATATAGAGTTCTTTAGAATATAATAGAAACCTTAAAGAAAGCTTAAATGAAATTATTTGTTTAGCAAAGAATACTAGGTGTGCATAGTAAATTTCTTAAAAGTTGTTTGAGAGACTCATTATAAAAGGTCATATATCTCATGAATTAAACAAATAATAGACTTTTGCTCCTAAAATTGATAAAATAAAAAGAAAAATAATAGAAAAAAGGGAACTGTAAACCGCCATGATGAACATGCAAAACATGATGCGCCAAGCACAAAAACTTCAAAAACAAATGGAACAAAGCCAAGCAGAACTCGCTGCCATGGAATTTGTTGGAAAATCTGCTCAAGAGCTTGTCCAAGCGACCTTAACTGGTGACAAAAAAGTTGTCAACATTGACTTCAACCCAGCAGTTGTAGATTCAGAAGATCTCGAAACACTTTCAGATATGACCGCGCAAGCAATTAACGCTGCTCTTGAGCAAATTGATGAAACGACTAAGAAGAAACTCGGTGCTTTCGCTGGAAAATTGCCTTTCTAATCCACAAAAAAAGAGAAACATCTGTTTCTCTTTTTTTTTCTTAGAAATCAAAGAATTCCATTGCTTTCTTTAAGAGTAATTCCGTATATTCCGGATCGTCTTGAGCCATTGTGACTTGTGACTGGACCATTTCAAGATCATCAGTAATCATGCCATCTGCACCGAGACGAACTGCTTTATCAAATGCCTCCGAACCATTTACGGTCCAAACATAGAGTCTCTGATCAGTTGTCCAGAGTTTATTGACAAAGTATTCGTCCAAAGTTGAGTACTCCATAGTGTAACCCGTTGCCTTGGTTCTTGGGAAGATACTGTTATAGGGAAGAATAAAGTAAACTGGAATTTCAGAATCATAAGTCAACACTTTATCAATCACATGGTAGTCTAGCGATTGCATCTGGTGTCCATATTTCTTGATAGTCGCTCCGTACTTTTCGAGGAAATGGTCCATCATTTGCGGACTATCTTTTTTACTGGTCTTAATCTCAATCAGCAATTTTTGGTTTAAAGCATTTGCACGCTCTAAATAGGCATCAAAGCTTGAAATCTTTGTTTGATAACCATTCTCGTAAATATCTGTATTTGTTAATTCATCCAGAGTCAAATCTTGCGGTGTAGCATTAATACCTGTTAAATTTTTGAGGTTAGCATCGTGCATCATCACGAACTGACCGTCTTTCGTTTCCTGCACATCCATTTCGATGAGATCTGGTTTTAGTTGAGCTGTTTTTTCTAAAGACTGCACAGTATTTTGAACACCGTTTTTATTACTTACTCCTCTGTGCGAAATCACTAAAGGTGTATTGGTATCTGGAGTTTCCAGATAAACGTAGCCTTCTATGGCAAAGATGATGCTTGCACACCCCATGACACCCCATCTCATCAGATGATCTTTCTTTCGCCTTGGCATAATCTCTAGTTCTTCTCCTGTCAGGAAGGAAACAAACTTCACTAGGAAATAAGTCAGGGTCATGTAATGGAAATTTTTAATCAAGACAAAATTAATCACACCGAGAATCAAGGATTCTTTTTGAGTTAAATTATCCATCACTGCTTGCGCAAAAAGCAAGGGAATTAACAAACCAAAGAAGAAGAGATAGGTTTTAATAATAATGAGTAAGAGATGCCAAGAGAAGAAAAGGACATTTTTCTTTGTCTTTTGGAGACTATATTTCACACTTTCTCTTACTGTCTTTCTTTCAAAGAGAATCTTAGGCAGGGCAAACATAAATCGGACAGAGATGTAGAGAAAGATCCAAGCGGATGCTATGATCATCAGACCTACCAGCCAATGCTTACCTTCCCAATAATTCACAATAAAATCAGGGATAATAATCTTGTTGAGGTAGTAGATTTTTAAAATCTTACGGATGAACGGGAAAAGCAAAGCAATGTAAAAAAAGACAAAGGCCATCTTACAAAAGCTCAATCGCTTAACGAATAGAAAGCTCTGGTGAAATACTTTTCTACTGTACTCAATTAAAGTTCTCTTTTCATGATAGAGAAGGTGACGAGCCCCTATAAACAAAAGACAAATCTGGAAATAGGCAACCAGGAGATTGATTGCAATTAAGATGAGAAAGGCTAAACTGATAAAAGGCGAGCCTTGTATAATCGCCCAAAAGTTATTGTAGGAGATAAACAAATAACCGGTTTGTCTCAGAAGGATGCCAGCAATCCATGAATTTAATGGTAGCCAGACAAACTCAACCATCATAAATATCAAGAAAAATAGAAATAAAATCTTATCTAGGTTATAGTATATCTTCCTAAAACCTAGCTTTTTAGGTTTTTCAGGTTTCATAAGCACTCCTAGTCTATAAATTGGGATAAATCTAAGCCACCAAAAGGATTATTCATAGAAAAACTACTCTGGTCTTCTATTAATAGCTTTCCTTCATCTGATTCCAAAAAAGCTTCGTAAACACGCGCCGTCATGCGGGCATCCTCTAAACTGTTATGAGACTTCCCGTGAAAGCCTAAAAAATTCGCTACAGTTTGTAATTTAAGATTGGCTATGCCGTGTAAATCAGAACTACGGCGTTCAAAAGCCTCATCATATAGGTCGACCTTATACTGGTCACGATAATCAATGCCATGCTCCAAGAGAATAGGCAAATCACTCTTAGCTGCATTGTAACCAACAATAGGTAAGTCGCCAACAAATGCTTGAAAGTCCTTTAAAACTTGTTCTACTTTTGGCGCATCTTTCAAGGTTTCAGCTGTGATTCCAGTCAAACCATTGATAAAACTCTTCAATGGTGCTGTAGTATAAACATAAGAATCAAAAGCAGCACTTTCTTGTCCATCTTGAAAGCGGACTGCTGATACTTGAATTAAATGGGTAACCCCCTCGTGTTGATTGAATTCCAAATCAAAGGCGATATAATCTCTTAATTTTTCCATTATTTACCTCAATTACTACCCAAACTAAACTATAAATAATAAAAGAAGCCATTAGGTTAATGAGTAACCCAAACAGCTTCTTTATTTTCCTCCAAAAAGGCGAGCAAAAAAGCCTTTTTTGGTTGCTTGGACTTCTTCTTTTGCTTGGTCCAACTCGAGTTTCAAGGTTTCTTGATCCTTCATCGCTTGAAGAGTTAACTGTTGCTGTTGGTCCAACTGTTTGTCCTTTTCAGCAATCTGTCGGTCTTTGATACGCATCTGTTCATCTTTTTCTGATAACTGGCGGTCTTTTGCCTTGAGCTGCTCGTACAAACGAAGAATTTCAGCGTTTTTCTCATCAACCAAGATTTCCATCAGTTCACGTTGTTTGACATCATCACTGACTGGTTCATCTTCAAAAATCGTTTTTTTGTAGATTTCTTCTAGCTTGATCAAGCCACTTCGAGTAACTACAGTTACACCTTTGTCATTTTTTTTCGTGTCCTCTTCTGGAAGTTCTTTGACACGATTGTTGATTGCTTGACGAGATAGTCCTAAGACCTCTGCAATCTCACTGACGGTCATTTCAATACTCATAATATCCTCTGAAACGTTTTCTAGCTTTTCTTTATTTAAATCTTATCATAAGCTAGATAAACTGTCAAATTTCCGCTTAATCTAAGGCTTTTAAAAAGGCTAGTAAGACTTGGGCAGAACGACGTCCAGCTTCGATAATAAATTCATCAAAAGAGATAGAGGCTTCGTGATTGGCATTGTCACTCATGGCACGAATGACTAGGAAAGGTAGACCAAGAGCCTGAGCCGCTTGTGCAATGGCTGCCCCTTCCATTTCAACTGCTAAAACATCCGGAAAGTGGGTTTTGATACTAGCAATTTTATCATCTCCAGCTATAAAACTGTCTCCTGTAGCAATCAAGCCTAGGTGCCAGTTTTGGTCCAACTGAGATAGACTCTCTTGGATTTTGGCTACAAAGGTTTTGTCTGATTCAAAGTAAAGAGGTTGTTGCGCCATTTGGCCATAAGCATAGCCAAAAGCAGTCACATCCACATCATGGTAAGCCAACTTATCCGCAATCACTACATCTCCAACAGCAATCCCTTCGGCAAGAGCACCTGCTGATCCTGTATTGATAATAGCTTCTACCTGAAAATGGTCAGCTAGAATAGCTACACTCATAGCCGACATGACCTTTCCAATCCCACTCTGAACTAGAACGACTTCTGTATTGCCAACAGAGCCAGTGTAGTAAGTATTTCCAAGGACTTGGACTTCTTTAGGTTTGTCCAAATTCTGAGTCAAATATAGGAGTTCTTCTGGCATGGCAGCAATGATTCCAATTTTCATTTCAAGTCCTTTCAATTACAAGAGTTTCATCGCTAAAATTAACAAAATCAAAAGTAGGATGACTGCAAACAAGATACGATTGAGTTTCGAATTAAAAACATTTCTCTTAGTGTTCTCAATGCGGCGACTCTTATGAATCGTTGGCTCTACTTCGATTGTTAAGGTATCTTGACTAAAACCGTGGTCTCTAGAACGTGAATAACCAAAATGTTGTGAAGACGTTGGTAGGATTTTTGTTTCCTCATCATCTTGAAGAGGTGGTCCTGAGATTTTCTCACCACGATTGGCACGTTCAATCATTTCGTCTGTTAATAAAGGTTTTCCCATGGGTTTCTCCTCTATTTCTTTTGTAGTTCCCAGTACTGGATCGCCATAATGGTCTTGGCATCACAGATATGACCTGACTGGATCAGGTTCTTGGCCTCCTCTAGACTCACTTCTAGAACTTCCAAGGTTTCATCATCGTCTTGCGGACGAGGATTATCTACCTTAGTCAAATCACTTGCAAGGTAGAGTTTCAATTTTTCGTTGCAAAAACCAATTGCAGAATAGAAATCGTATAAGAGTTCTAACTTAGCTGTGTAGGCAACTTCTTCTTCCAATTCACGAAGGGCCGCCGCCATTGGATCAGCATTTTCACCAAGTTCTAGTTTACCAGCAGGAATCTCATAAGAAACCGCCTCGATAGCTTTTCGGTATTGCTTAACGAGAACGATTTTGTCTTCAGCTGTCACAGCTAGTACACAAACAGCTCCATTATGAAAAATTAAGTCACGTTGGGCAGTACCCTTTCCTTCTGGTAGTTCCACCTGGTCTTGTACTAGTTTGAAAATAGGACCTTGATAGATTTCCTTCCTACTAATCGTTTTTTCTTCAAATTCCATGACAAACTCCTACTGGTTCTTAGGATGATGAGGTAAGCGTGTTGCGTACTCATCTTTGTTAACTTGTCGTCCACGGCCGATAGCAATGGCATCTGCAGGAACATTCTTGGTAATGGTTGAACCCGCTCCAACCAGAGAATTATCCCCAAGTTCTACAGGAGCAATAATAGTTGAGTTTGAGCCAACAAAGACATTATTGCCAATGACAGTTTTGTATTTATTTTTGCCATCGTAGTTGACTGTAATAGTTCCTGCACCGAAATTAACGTTGCTACCCACTTCACAGTTTCCAATATAAGTCAAATGACCCGCCTTGGTATTTTCACCGATTGAAGATCCTTTTACTTCAACAAAATTTCCAATGTGAACTTGAGCAGCCAGACTTGAACCTGGACGAATATGGGCATAAGGACCAACAGTCACGCCGTCTGCTACCAAACTTTCCTCAATCATAGAGTTGGTAATCACAGCTCCAGATCCAATGGTGCTATCTACAATATAAGTTCCATTTGTTAAAATAGTCTCCGCACCAATCTTCGTTTGACCTTTCAAGGTAACGTTGGCTTCGATTTGAACTTCAGGAGCAATCTCAACATCAATGTCGATGTAAGTTGCTTCTGGATTGACAAAACTAACACCATTAACCATGTGCTTTTGATTGATACGGCGACGCATCACTGCTTCCGCAGTCGCAAGAGCTACACGATCATTTACCCCAAGACTTTCATCAAAATCCTTGAGAGTATAGGCGCCAACCTTCTCACCCGCATTACGGAAAATACCAATCACATCAGTAATATAGTACTCACCTTGGGCATTGTTGGTGTTGATGTTTTTAAGGGCTTCAAAAAGACGCTCATTGTCAAATACATAAGTTCCTGTATTGATTTCCTTAATTTGCTTTTCAAAGTCTGTGGCATCTTTCTGCTCAACAATACGAAGAACTTCAGCATTATCGTTACGGACGATACGACCGTATCCGAAAGGATTTGCCGCTTCAGCTGTTAAAATCGTAGCAACATTTTTGTGATTGATATGGAAATCCAAGAGGTTTTTCAAGCTTTCACCTGTAATCAGAGGAGTATCTCCAGCGATAACCAATGTGTGGCCTGTACGATTTTGGAGAATAGGCTCTGCCATCATGACAGCATGCCCAGTTCCTAGTTGTTCTGATTGGGTAACAAAGTCTGTCTGACCGGCTAATACTTGCTCAACTAGCTCTGCCTTGTGACCAACTACAGTAACTGTTTTTTCAGGTTGAATAGCACCAACACTACGAAAAACATGTTCCAACATCGAAATTCCAGCTACTTTATGAAGTACCTTTGGAAGATCTGATTTCATGCGAGTACCTTTACCCGCTGCTAAAATAATGGCATAATTTGACATAATCTTCTCTTTTCTCTAGAAATTCCCTTATATTATACCATAATTTAGTTTCTTAGGAGTAAACAAACAGAGAAATAGGGAAAAGACGCCCATATATTCACTTTTTCCGATGTTTTCTTTGATTTTTTTATCTATTTACGTTAAACTAAATAGATATGAGAAAAAAGATTAATCCAGCTATTATTTTTACTTTATTTACTATATTTATAGCTATTTTGATCCTCAATAGACCAACTTATGAAGACCATCCCGTCAAGTCAAAACCAAATGCTGTCCAGGTTGAAAATCAGGCCTTGCATAATCTTGACAAACCTATTATTGATGTCTCTGGTTGGCAAAGACCTGAGGAAATCAACTACGATACCTTGTCTCAAAATATTTCAGGTGTTATTGTTCGCGTCCACAATGGGGCTCAACATACTGAAAAAAATGATGCCGCTTATGCCAATGGTATTGATAAAGCCTATAAAAGTCATATTACAGAATTTCAAAAGCGTAATGTCCCAGTTGGAGTCTATGCCTATCTAGCTAGCCCCAGCAAGGAAGAAATGGAAAAAGCCGCTGAAGTTTTCTACAATGCTGCTTCTCCTTACAACCCTAGTTACTATTGGTTAGACGTGGAAGAAAAAACAATGTCTGATATGAATGAAGGGGTTGAAGCCTTTCGTGCTAAACTGGAATCTTTAGGTGCTAAAAACATCGGCATCTATATTGGAGTTTACTTCATGCAAGAACACAGTATCAATACAGATAAGTTTACTGCTATTTGGATTCCTTCCTACGGGACAGACTCTGGTTACTTTGAAACAACACCCAATACCAGTTTAGACTACGACCTTCATCAGTATACTTCAAAAGGAAGAATTGCTGGATTTGAACATCATTTAGATATTAATCTCATTTCTACCTTGAAGGAAAAAGAAGAAACCTTCAGAAAACTATTTTTAAGACCATAAGACAAGTGAAAATTGCTCTCTTTTTCACTTGTTTTTTCATTTTCTTCTCGTCTGTGTTATAATTGATAGAATAGAGAAAGAATTTTATGAAATTGAGGATTATATGATGTTTTCATGGATTGCAAGAGTTATTAAAGGAATCGTCATCGCCTTAGGATTTATCTTACCAGGAATTTCAGGCGGTGTTTTAGCAGCTATTTTGGGGATCTACGAGCGAATGATTAGCTTTCTGGCTCATCCTTTTAAGGATTTTAAAGAGAATGTCCTATACTTTATCCCAGTAGCAATCGGGATGTTGCTAGGCATTGGTTTGTTTTCTTATCCAATCGAGTATCTGCTAGAAAATTACCAGGTCTATGTTTTATGGAGTTTTGCTGGAGCTATCATCGGTACAGTTCCAAGTCTCCTTAAAGAATCTACTCGAGAATCTGATCGGGATAAGATCGACCTAGTCTGGTTCTGGACTACCTTTATCCTTTCAGGCCTAGGGCTCTACGCGCTAAACTTTGTTGTTGGTTCTCTCAGTGCTAGTTTCGCTAGTTTTATCTTAGCGGGGGCTCTTTTAGCTCTAGGTGTCTTGGTGCCTGGTTTAAGTCCGTCAAATCTACTCTTGATTTTAGGGCTGTACGCTCCAATGCTAACTGGTTTTAAGACCTTTGATTTATTCGGTACTTTCCTTCCTATCGGAATTGGTGCAGGTGCAACCCTCATCATTTTTTCAAAATTAATGGACCATGCCTTGAACAACTACCACTCCCGTGTTTATCACTTTATTATTGGAATTGTGCTATCAAGCACCCTCTTGATTTTGATTCCAAATGCTGGAAGTGCTGAAAGTATCCAATACACTGGACTTTCTATTGTGAGTTATGTTCTCATCGCCTTCTTCTTTGCGCTTGGTATTTGGCTTGGTATCTGGATGAGTCAATTGGAGGATAAGTATAAATAATGGCAAAGAAAGTTAAGATTAAAAAAACCTTGGTCGAACAAATCTTGACCAAGGCGGGTATTGACCATTCTGGTATTCAGATCAATGCGCTTGAGGGTGAACTTCCTTCGGAATATGATCGAACTCATATCTTTAAAACCTTGGCTCTGCTGGGTGATAAGACGGGGCCAATCATCGGAATCGTTCCCATAACAGAACACCTCGCTGAGAAAAAACTAGCAAAGGTTTCTGGTAATAAAAAAGTGAGCATGATTCCTCAAAAAGACCTAGAAAAAACGACAGGCTATATTCATGGGGCTAATAACCCCGTCGGCATTCGCCAAAAACATAATTATCCCATTTTTATTGATCAGACTGCTTTGTATTTAGACAAAATGATTGTCTCTGCTGGAGAAGTCGGGCATAGTATCATCATCCGACCTCAAGACTTAGCCAGCTTTGTAAAAGCGGACTTTGCTGACATCTTGGAGGAAAACAACTGATGAAACTCTATTTTGTCCGTCATGGTCGCACCCTCTGGAATCTTGAAGGACGTTTTCAAGGTGCTAGCGGTGACTCTCCCCTTCTTCCAGAGTCCATTGACACACTAAAACAACTAGGGCAGTATCTCAAGGAAATTCCTTTTGATACGATTTATTCTAGTGATTTACCCAGAGCGGTCAAATCTGCTGAAATTATCCAGAGTCAACTCCAATCCCCTTGTCCTTTGAAGAGCATTCCTGACCTACGTGAATGGCAACTTGGCAAACTAGAGGGATTAAAAATTGCTACGCTCAATGCCATCTACCCACAACAAATCAAGGCCTTTCGCTCTAATCTGGCTCAGTTTGATACGAAGATGTTTGAAGCTGAGTCCCTTTACTCTACGACTCAGCGAACCATTCAGTTTATCAAATCTCTGAAAGAAAGTCCGGCTGAAAGAATTCTGATTGTCGGGCATGGGGCCAATCTCACTGCTAGCCTACGCACTCTCTTAGGCTATAAAGAGGCTCACCTTCGCAAAGATGGAGGCTTGGCCAATGCTAGTCTGACAGTTTTAGAGACCGATGATTTTGAAACCTTCACTCTGAAAAGATGGAATGACACTTCCTATCAAAGAAAATAATGGAACTTGACCTTAATAGTCAAGTTCTTTTTAGTTTTCAAAGAATATCCGTGAATTTCTCTGCTATTTATGATAAAATGGGAGTATCGCAAAAAATGACTCATCGTATCAAATTTTGAGTAAAATTAGGAGGAACCCATGTCTACAGAACATATGGAAGAACTAAATGACCAGCAGATCGTTCGCCGTGAAAAAATGGCTGCGCTCCGTGAACAAGGAATCGATCCCTTCGGAAAACGTTTTGAACGTACTGCTAACTCTCAAGAACTAAAAGACAAATTTGCAGAACTTGATAAAGAACAATTACATGAACTAAATGAAACTGCTACTATCGCTGGACGCTTAGTAACTAAACGTGGTAAAGGGAAAGTTGGCTTTGCCCATCTCCAAGACCGTGAAGGTCAAATCCAAATCTACGTTCGTAAAGATGAAGTCGGTGAAGAAAACTACGAAATCTTCAAAAAGGCTGACCTCGGTGACTTCCTCGGTGTCGAAGGTGAAGTCATGCGTACAGATATGGGTGAACTCTCTATCAAGGCAACTCATATCACTCACTTGTCTAAAGCACTTCGCCCACTTCCTGAGAAATTCCACGGTTTGACTGACGTTGAAACAATTTATCGTAAACGTTACCTTGACTTGATTTCTAACCGTGAAAGCTTCGAACGCTTTGTTACTCGTTCAAAAATCATCTCTGAAATCCGTCGTTATCTTGATCAAAAAGGTTTCCTTGAAGTGGAAACACCTGTTCTTCACAATGAAGCTGGTGGTGCTGCTGCTCGTCCATTTATCACTCACCACAATGCCCAAAACATTGACATGGTGCTTCGTATCGCGACTGAGCTTCACTTGAAACGCCTTATCGTTGGTGGTATGGAACGTGTCTATGAAATTGGCCGTATCTTCCGTAACGAAGGAATGGACGCCACTCACAACCCTGAGTTCACTTCTATCGAGGTTTACCAAGCTTATGCAGACTTCCAAGATATCATGGATTTGACCGAAGGCATTATCCAACACGCTGCTAAAGCAGTTAAGGGCGATGGTCCAGTAAACTATCAAGGAACTGAAATCAAAATCAACGAACCATTCAAACGCGTTCACATGGTGGATGCCATCAAAGAAATTACTGGTGTAGACTTCTGGCAAGACATGACTTTCGAAGAAGCTAAAGCTATCGCTGCTGAGAAGAAAGTTCCAGTTGAGAAACATTACACTGAAGTTGGTCACATTATCAACGCCTTCTTTGAAGAGTTCGTTGAAGAAACCTTGATTCAACCAACCTTTATCTACGGTCATCCAGTAGCTGTCTCTCCACTCGCTAAGAAGAACCCTGAAGACGAACGCTTTACTGACCGCTTTGAGCTTTTCATTATGACCAAGGAATACGGTAACGCCTTTACTGAGTTGAACGACCCAATCGACCAGCTTAGCCGTTTCGAAGCTCAAGCCAAAGCTAAAGAACTTGGTGATGATGAAGCAACAGGTATCGATTACGACTACATCGAGGCTCTTGAATACGGTATGCCACCAACAGGTGGTTTGGGTATCGGTATCGACCGTCTCTGCATGCTCCTCACTGATACAACTACTATCCGTGATGTATTGCTCTTCCCAACAATGAAATAAGCTCTTATCCTCTGGTACTTTCCAGAGGATTTTTCAATGCAAAAAGAGACTGAGAAAAAACTCAATCTCTTTTCTTATTCTTGATTTTTAACTTGACTGGTGGCTACATCTTCCCCAAACCACTTCTGGCTGATTTCCTGGAATTTTCCTTCTTGGTATAGTGAGATAAAGGCTTGATTCAGAGCATCTAGCAAAGTTTTATCAGCAGGTCTAACACCCACTGCAAAAGCTTCACTTTCAAATCCAGCAGAAAAGACATTGTAGTCATTTAATATTCCTTCAGACTGGAGATAATAATTGGCATATACCCGGTCAATCACAAGGGCATCAATCCGATCATTCTTCAAATCAATTAAGGCTTCATTAAAACTTTGGTATTGATTGGCCTTCTGATCTTTTACTCGATTCTTGAGTAGTTCGGGTTGTCCTTCAAAATTCAAATAGCCAGAAGATCCAGCCTGAGCCCCTAAAACTTTGTCAGCCATATCCTGAACTGAGTGGATATTTTGAGACTTTTTGGATACCAAAACTTGTTGATTTTCCATGTAAGGAATGGTAAAAGCAACCTTCTCTTTCCGTTCATCTGTAGCTGTATAGCCATTCCAGATGGCATCAATGGTACCATTTTGTAGCTCGGTTTCTTTCATATCCCAGTCGATGGGTTGAAATTTAATCTGAATTCCTAGCTTTTCAGAAACAGCTTGGGCCAGGTCAATATCAAATCCTGCATACTGGCCATTCTTTTCCTCAAATCCCATGGGAACAAAGGTATTGTCAAAGCCAATGGTAATGCTACCCTGTTTTTGATATTTGGCCCAATTATCCTGATTTGGATCACTTGCCTTCTGAGTACAAGCCGTCAGGAAGAAGCTAAAGAACAGAGCAAGTACAAGGGCAATTTTCTTTCTCTTCATAGGCACCTCCTAGTCCTACTTTGGATCAACCTTAAGGATCTGATCAGCAATGTTTTCCGCAAACTGAAGATCGTGGGTCACAACAATCTGAGTCATCCCACGCTCTTTATTTTGAAGGATAAGTTTTTCTACTTCTAATCGCAATTCTGGATCTAAGGCCGATGTAGGTTCATCATATCCAATAATTTCTGGGTTTATCATCATAGCACGTGCTAAGGCCACCCGTTGTTTTTGCCCACCTGAAAGTGAGAACGGAAAGGCATCTGCATGCCCAGCTAACCCAAGTTGTTCTAACAAACCACGCGCCTTCTTCTCAGCAACTTCCTTCTCCATGCTCATCGTTTTTATGGGCGACAGAGTTAAGTTATCTAGAACTGACAAATGCGGAAAGAGTTGAAAATCTTGGAAAACAAATCCCAGAAGATTGCGCTTTTCTAGTTCGTCTATAGCTAGCGATTCGCCGTTATAGTAGATTTCCCCCGAATCGATGGTTTCCAGTCCAGCTAGCATACGTAATAGGGTTGTCTTTCCGCCTCCTGATGGACCTACGATTGCAAGGATTTGCTTTTCAGGAATTGATAGGCTGAAATTGGTTAAGATTTGTTTGCCACCAAAGGCCTTGTTAATGTTTCGTAATTCTAACATAGCAATCCTCCTATCTGTAATAACTGTACTTCTTCTCAAGTTTTTTCGCTACAATGGTTACAAGACCAATCATAATCAAATAAATCGCTCCAGCTAAAAACATAGGCACAAGGCTGGCATCTCGATTGGCTGCTGTCCGACTAGCCAAAATCAAATCTGAAATTCCAAGGGCATAAACCAATGAAGTATCCTTGACCAAACTCATAATTTCATTAAAGACGCTCGGTAAGACAATCTTTGTAACCTGAGGCAAAATAATATAGCGCACTGTGTCAAATGGACTAAACTTCAAGACCTTAGCAGCTTCATACTGTCCTTTGGGAATGGTTTCAATTCCACCACGAAAGATTTCAGCAAAGTAGGCTGCATAGTTCAATACAAAAGCGATCACAGCAGCAGGCAAACGATCTAAACGTATCCCAATGCTAGGAAGAACATAGTAAATAAAGATTAATTGCAAGAGCAATGGAGTCCCTCGCATCACCCAAATATAAAGGTCAATCAGATAATGGAGGGGTTTCCAGCGGACTTGTAAAGCAAAGGCAACGACAATACCTAAAGGAATTGAAAAGATCAAGACCAGAGCAAAGACTTGAAGTGTCATACTTGCACCGTTCAATAAACTTGGTAATATCTCAAACATATAAGACATACTGCACCTCCTAAAAATTATTGTTCCTATTATAGCATAAATAAACAATTTAGCAAGGGTTTTTGTAAAAAAATTCTATTTTTCAAAAAAAACGTATCTGCCAAATTGACGGATACGTTCTTTTAGAGAGATAACTTTTAAAGTGTTTCTAAGAGTTCTTGCATCTGAACATCATCTGGAACGAGTTTTAAATAAGCTTCAGCTTGCACTTTGGCTTCTTCAAAATACCCCAATTCACGCAAAAGATAAGTATACTGCTCCAGGAACTCAGGATTATCCTTGAGATCAAGCGATAGTTCCTGATAGAACTCATAGGCCTTATCTAAATCCTCAATTTCCTGATAAGAACGGGCAATCATCCACTTGGTCAAGAGATTTTCAGGTTCTTGACTTTGGAGAGCAATGATATCTTCGTACCGCTCTTGTTCCATATAAATGGTTGCAAGGCGAAGGAAAATTTCTTCTGTATCCTCTGCATCTTCTTTGGCAGTAAGGAGAAACTGCTCTGCACTACCAGGATCATGTAATTCATACGAAAACTGAGAAGCAGCCAGTAAGAGCCGAGTTTCAAATGGATTTTTCTCCAAACCTTGTTTAACGATACGAAGGGCCTCTTCCACCTGATGTTCCTTGTGCAATGCTTGACCATAACCATATTCATATCCTTCAAAATCAGGTGAAATGGTATCAATTTGCTTAAAGTAAAGAACAGATTTTTGATACTCTTCTTGGTCAAAGTAAAGGCTAGCCAGTTCAAAGGCAGTTTGGTCATCGTACTCTAATTCTAAGGCTTTTTCTAAGAATTCAGTTGCAGCTTCAAACTTACCTAACTGGGCATAAGCGTAGCCAATTCGTTGATATGTTGAGACACCCGTTTGCTCATAAATGGAGCGATTGTCTAACTGAGCATAGCCCTGAATGGCTTCCTGATAATTTCCTAACTCACTATCTAACTCAGCTAAACCAAAAACTAATAAGGGATCGTCTGAGTAGTTTAGGGCTTCCAGTAACTTTTCACGCGCTACATCTGTCAATCCTTCCAACTGATAGAGGTCAGCCTTCAAGGCCAAAGCTGATACATACCAGTCACTTTCGGGTGTGATTTCCTCAAGGTAAGCAAAGGCCTCTTCAACATTGCCATCCTCGCTAGCAATGCTGGCTAAGTTCAGATTCACTTCTGGAAATTCTGTAACGATATTTTGGTAAATTTCTTTTGCTTGAGGATAAAAGCCAATTCCCTCTAGATAGCTTGCTAGTTCATAAAGAACTTCACTTGAATCTGTTTCGAGGGCTTTGTGAAAATATTGATCCGCCTTGGTTAAATCCTGTTCATCCAAAGCCTGAAGCATGCGTTGACTATTGTTCACTCTTGATTTCCTCCCCTTCTTCTTCATACAAACCGCTGACTTTTTTATACCAGTTAAAGATAGCTGAGATAACAACCTTGGCAGAAGCATAGACTGGGATTCCCAGCAAGACTCCCCAAATACCAAACATAGACCCTGAAGTTAGGAGAACAAAGAGGACATTGATAGGATGGATGTTTAGCTGACTACCTAAAATAAGCGGAGAAACGAAGCGACCTTCAATCGTTTGTTCAACAATAAAGACAACGATTACTTTCAAAAGCATCACAGGTCCTGCTATTAAACCTAAAACCAGAGCAGGCAACATGGCGAGGAAACTACCTAGATAAGGGACTAGATTTAGAATACCAGCGGTTACACCTAGAGTGACAGCGTAGCGTAAACCGATAATCTTAAAGAAGATAATAAACATGATAGCTACAATAATAGCTACTGTAACTTGTCCTCTAACATAGTTTGATAGCTGTTTATTGACATCTGATAGGATTTCACCCACAGGTTCTTTTAACTTGTTTGGGATGAATTTAGTCAAGTAATCACGCAAGCCTTTTCCATCTCTCAAAAGATAAAAGAGCATGAAGGGTACGATAATAACCGCTACAATGACTTGGGAAACACTACTGATAAAGGCGCTAACCCAGTTAACAGCTTGAGAAGAGATTTTGCTTGCCCACATGGTCGCTTCACTAGAAACATTGGCAAGAACCTGCTCCAACTGTGGTCTAAAATCATCTGGCAAGCGTTTGGTTACAAGATCATTGATCACCTTATCTGCATCTTCCAGGTATGTCGGCACATTCTTCGCAAAATTTAAGACTTGGCGTTGCAGATTTGGAATTGCGACTGCCAGCCCCCAAATGATAAAGAGTCCAATAATAACAAAAACAATACTAATGGCAAGGACACGATTGATCTTGTGCTTCTCCATCCAGTCCACAATCGGATTGAGGAGGTAATAAAGTAAACCAGATAAAATAACTGGCAACATGACAACTCCTAGAAAATCCAAAACTGGTAAAAAGATAAAACTAATCTTACTTAGAATAAAAATGTTTAGCCCCAGTAACAAGGTTACTAAAAATACAGTGATGGCTTTATTATCTAAAAACCACTTAAAAAACCAAGATAGGCTAAAATGTTTCTCTTTATGTTCCATAAATACATCCTTTCTGTCGTTCTCTCATTATACCATTTTTAGACTAAAATAACTCTTTTTTAAAGTGCTTACATGAATGAATCTAGTGCTTCATGACTGCCATTTTGTGGTATAATGAACTTATCATTATTAAGAGGTATGGACATGAAAGAAACTGTTTATTTTGGAACTTACACTCGTCGCTTATCTAAAGGGATTTACAAGGCAGATTTTGATACAGAAACAGGCCAGCTTGCAAATCTTGAACTCTTTGCTGCTGAACCAAGTCCGACCTACCTTGCCTTTGACCAACAGCAACACTTATACACCGTAGGGAGCCAGGATGGCTTAGGTGGCATCGCTGCTTACAAGACAGATGGCGCTTTGCTAAATCATGTGGTTGAAGAAGGCGCTCCCCATTGTTATGTGGCAGTGGATGAAAAGCGTGGTCTCGTTTATGGGGCCAACTATCATAAAGGTCAAGTTCTGGTTTATAAACGTCAAACAGATGGTAGCCTCATCCAAACGGATCTAGATCAGCATAGTGGACAAGGTCCTCATGAAAACCAAACTTCCCCACATGTACACTTTACAGATCTAACACCTGACCAGTACCTCGTCACATGTGATCTAGGGACGGATGAGGTAACAACCTATGATGTTAGCTTAGAGGGAAAACTAAATAAACTCTACACTTATCAAAGCCAAGCTGGAGCAGGTGCTCGCCACATCGTTTTCCACCACCACTATAAGATTGCCTATCTCATCTGCGAACTGAATAGCACGATAGAGGTCTTGATTTATGATGGAGTTGGTGAATTTGAACGCATGCAAGTTATTTCAACCTTGCCAGATGGATACGAAGGCTTTAATGCTACTGCTGCCATTCGTCTTTCAAAAGATGGCAAATACCTCTATGCATCCAACCGAGGTCATGATTCCATTGCAGTCTATACAATCCTCGCTGATGGTAGCTTGGAATTATTAGAGATTGTACCAAGTCACGGTAAAACGCCACGTGATTTCGACCTAACTCCTGATCAAGAGTTTCTCATTGCTGTTCATCAAGATTCTGATAACGCAACCGTCTTTAAGCGCAATCCTAAAAGTGGTCGTCTTGCAGAGCTTTCTAACGACTTCCATGTCCCTGAAGCAGTCTGCATCAACTTCCCACATTAAAAAAATGAACTTGAGTTTCAAGTTCATTTTTTTATAGTCTATTTCTAACATTAATACGGTTAATGGCACGTTGAAGAGCAATCTTAGCACGTCGTTCTTGGTCTATTAAGTGCTTTTCATGGGCTTCTTCGATTTCTCGTTCAGCTCGAAGTTTCGCGCGTTCTGCACGACTGATATCGATATCACGAGCACGTTCTGCTGAGTCTGCTACAATAGTAATGATGTCATTAGCAATCTCGATAATTCCTCCGTTCACTGCAATCCAATTCACATGAGTATCATCATCGATACGTTTTACCTTCACTTCATCAACCGCTAAAACCGCTATCATATTTTCATGTCGTGGCAAGATCCCCATCTCACCATCCAGAGTTCGTACCGATACAAAGCTGGCATGGTGATCATAGACGAGGCCATCTGGTGTCACGATCTGGACAGTTAAATGAGCCATAGATCACCTCTTAAAATCCCATTTTCTCTGCCTTAGCAATGACGTCTTCGATTGAACCGACACCACGGAAGGCATCTTCTGGTAGCTGGTCATGTTTTCCTTCAAGGATTTCCTTAAAGCCACGAACTGTTTCCGCTACTGGTACATAAGAACCAGGTTGACCAGTAAATTGTTCTGCAACGTTAAAGTTTTGAGACAAGAAGAATTGGATACGACGGGCACGGGCAACCAAGGTCTTTTCTTCATCAGAAAGTTCATCCATACCAAGGATAGCAATGATATCTTGCAATTCATGGTAACGTTGAAGGACACGTTTAACCTCAGCAGCAACTGCATAGTGCTCCTCACCAACAATCTCAGGTGCCAAGGCACGAGAGCTTGAAGCTAGAGGGTCAACGGCTGGGTAAATACCCAACTGTACCAACTTACGTTCCAAGTTTGTAGTTGAATCCAAGTGAGCAAAAGCTGTTGCTGGCGCAGGGTCAGTATAGTCATCCGCAGGCACGTAGATAGCCTGGATAGAGGTTACAGAACCCTTCTTAGTTGATGTGATACGTTCTTGCAATTGACCCATTTCTGTAGCAAGTGTTGGTTGGTAACCAACGGCTGAAGGCATACGACCCAAAAGGGCAGATACTTCTGAACCAGCTTGAGTGAAACGGAAGATATTGTCAATGAAAAGAAGCACATCTTGGCCTTCTACATCACGGAAGTATTCGGCAATTGTCAAACCAGTAAGGGCAACACGCATACGTGCTCCAGGTGGTTCATTCATCTGACCAAATACCATGGCTGTTTTCTCGATAACGCCTGATTCTTTCATTTCCCAGTAAAGGTCGTTCCCCTCACGAGTACGTTCCCCAACACCGGTAAATACTGAAATACCACCATGTTCTTGGGCAATGTTGTGAATCAATTCTTGGATTAAGACAGTTTTACCAACTCCGGCACCACCGAAGAGTCCAACTTTCCCACCTTTTAGGTATGGGGCAAGAAGGTCGATAACCTTAATCCCTGTTTCCAAAATTTCAGATGAGGTAGACAATTCATCAAAAGTTGGAGCTTTCTTATGAATTGGCTGACGCTCAGCGTCTTCAGCGAAAGGAGCATCCAAGTCAATAGTATCTCCCAAAACGTTGAAGACACGTCCCAAAGTTTCTTTACCTACTGGTACGGAGATTGGACGGCCTGTGTCCAAAACTTCCATTCCACGAGTCAAACCATCTGTTGATTCCATGGCGATCGTACGGACCATACCATCACCCAACTCCAAGGCTACTTCAAGGACGATTTTTGTTTTTCTTTCGTCATTTTTGTAGACGACAAGTGCATTATTAATCTCAGGAAGTGTTTCCCCTGCTGCAAACAAGACGTCTACAACGGGTCCGATAACCTGAGCAATTTTACCTGAACTCATCTCCTTCTCCTATTCTATATAAGATACTGTCGGTTCCTAGCTCAACTAGGTCCTAAGTTCATTTTGATACGAGGGAGGCAAAGCCTTATTCTAAGGCACTAGCCCCCGCTACGATTTCTGTAATTTCTTGTGTAATCGCCGCCTGTCTAGCACGGTTATACTGGATTGTCAAATCATTGATGACCTTTTTGGCATTATCGGTCGCCGTTTGCATAGCTGTCATACCTGCAGCATTTTCAGCTGTCTTGGCATCGATAATAGCCCCGTAAATCATACTTTCGGCATACTGTGGCAACAACTGCTCTAGAATCTCATCACGGCTCGTTTCCAACTCAAATGTCAAGCTATACTCTTCATCCGCTTCATTTGGATCCAAGTCAACAATCGGCAGCATTTGTTCCACACGCATTTGACTTGTGAGAGTATTGACATGATGGTTGTAGCAGACGTACAATTCATCAAAAAGTTCGTTTTGGTACATATCAATCGTTTTTGAAATAATTTTACGAACTTCATCAAAACTAGGTTGATCTGCCAAGCCACGTAGTTCATAGATTGGCTGAATACCACGAGCCTTAAAGAAATCAGCTCCCATACCACCGATACAGATTATCTCAAAATCTTTACCATCTGGATGGTATTCTTCTTTCAACTCCATAACGGCTTTAAGGATGGAAGCATTATAACCTCCAACCAAGCCACGGTCTGAAGTAATAACGATATAGCCTGTTTTCTTAACTGGGCGACTGATGAGCATCGGATTGGTTGAACCACCAGATCCGTTACCATGCAAAATATCCGTTAAAAGCTTACGAACTTTCTGAGCGTAAACTTGGAAGTTGCGCGCTGCTTCTTCAGAGCGACCTAACTTGGCAGCCGATACCATTTGCATGGCATTAGTGATTTGACTCGTATTTTTGGTTGAGGCGATTTTTGTTTTAATATCATTTAGAGATACTGCCATCTGACACCTCTATTCTTATTGGAAGCTGGATTGATTGAGAAACTCTGTAATCGCAGCATCCAAGACTGCTTCTTCTGGCAAGTCTTTTGTTTCACGAATGGTTTCCAAAATCTCTGGATAATGAGCATCAAAGAAAGTATGGAACTCTTCCTCAAAACGAACAATGTCATCTACAGGAATCGTATCCAAGAAACCATGTGTCAAAGCATAGAGAATGGTTACTTGTTTCTCAACAGGTAGTGGTTTATGAACAGGTTGTTTCAATACTTCCACAGTACGACGTCCACGGTTCAACTTAGCCTGTGTTGCTGCATCCAAGTCAGAACCAAACTTAGTGAAGGCTTCCAACTCACGGTATGAAGCAAGGTCGATACGGAGTGTACCAGCAACTTTCTTCATGGCTTTAATCTGTGCCGAACCACCTACACGGGATACAGATGAACCCGCATCAATGGCTGGACGAATACCTGCATTGAAGAGACCATCACCAAGGAAGATTTGTCCGTCAGTGATAGAGATCACGTTGGTTGCGATATAGGCAGAGATATCTCCCGCTTGTGTCTCGATAAATGGTAGGGCTGTAATAGATCCACCACCAAGCTCATCAGAAACTTTAGCTGATCGCTCAAGCAAACGACTGTGAAGGTAGAAAACATCCCCTGGGAAGGCTTCACGACCTGGTGGACGACGAAGCAAGAGGGAAAGTTCACGATAAGCGACCGCTTGTTTTGAAAGATCATCGTAAACGATCAAAACATGCTTGCCTTGGTACATAAATTCTTCTGCCATAGCAACTCCGGCATAAGGAGCTAGGAAGAGCAATGGAGATGGTTGTGAAGCAGAGGCTGTCACAACGATTGTGTAGTCCAAGGCACCGTACTGGCGAAGTGTTTCTACTTGTGTACGGACTGTTGATTCTTTTTGTCCAATCGCTACGTAGATACAGATCATATCTTGACCTTTTTGGTTCAAGATTGTATCAATCGCAATAGTTGTTTTCCCTGTCTGACGGTCACCGATAATCAACTCACGTTGACCACGACCAATCGGAACAAGGGCGTCAATAGCTTTCAAACCTGTTTGCAATGGTTCTGATACAGACTTACGTTGCATAACGCCAGGAGCTGGCGCTTCCACTGGACGAGTCTTGTCAGTATGGATATCACCAAGACCATCAACTGGACGACCAAGTGGGTCGACAACACGTCCGATTAGGCTGTCCCCCACAGGTACTTCCATGATTTTACCTGTACGGCGAATGGTATCACCTTCACGAATATCTGTAAAGTCTCCAAGGATGATAATCCCAACGTCTGTAGACTCCAAGTTTTGCGCCATCCCATAAGAGCCGTTTTCAAAGATCAACAACTCTCCACTCATGGCATTTTCAAGACCGTGAGCACGCGCAATTCCATCCCCGATATAGGTTACAACACCTGTTTCAGACACATCAAAATTGGGTTTGAAATTTTCAATTTGTTGCTTAATTAAAGCGCTGATTTCTTGTGCGTTAATTGCCAAAAGAACACCACTTTCTATTTCAAATTTTGTTTAACAACTCGAAGTTGTTGTTTAATACTCACATCAATTGTCTTGTGATTAGCAAAAATGACAAAACCACCAATGAGCCCTTCATCAATTTGTTCTTTGATACTCCGTACTTTCAGAGACATTTTTTTCTCTATCAAGGGAAGCAAACGTTCCTTCTGTTCGTCCGTTAAAGGATGAGCTGAGGAGATCGTGACTACAAAATGATTGGTTTCTCTTTCAAGACGATTCAAACAATCAACAATAATATCATAAAAAAGATTTGCTCTGTGATTGTAAATCAGAACCTGAATAAAGTTTTGCATTAAAGGTGAGACAGAGTCTTGAAAAAAAACAACTGTTTTTTCCTTATCAGACTCATCAACTGCCACCTGAGCTAAAAAAGAAGGTAAGCCCGTTTCTTCTGCGACTTGCTTGATTTGATCCAAGTCTGAAAAAATCCGGTCCTCTTCTCCTTTTTCAATCACTAATTGGACAAAAGGCATGCTGTATTTTTCAATTACCTTTGCTGTTTTCTTGTCCATTAGGCTTCTCCTAGCTGATCGATATACTGATCAATGAGTTCCTTATGAGCATGACTGTCAAGGTTTTTTGAGATGATTTTACCAGCGAGACTAATCGTCAAATCTGCCACCTCACCCTTAACACTTTGCAAAGCTTCAGCTTTATTCTGAGCAATTTCTTGATTCGCCTTCTCTTTTAAGCGACCTGCTTCTACTTTAGCATCTGCCAGAATATCTGCTTTACTCTTCTCTGCTGTCTCTTTAGCATTTTCAATGATTGTTTTGGCTTCGTTGCGACTACCAGCCAATTCATCTTCACGTTTTTGGGCAAGAGTTTCTGCTTTTTGACGAGCTTGTTCAGCTCCATCAATATCAGCAGCAATTTTATTTGCCCTTTCTTCGAAGACACTTGTCAAGTTTGACCACGCATATTTCTTAACTAAGACAATCAAAAGGATAAAAGAGCCAGCGATTAAAATAAAGTTACCAATTAATTCACCTACTGTTACGTGCATCAGTTACTCCTTTCTACTCTTCATCATTAATTTTGTTTCCTAGGTACATAGAGGATAATAGTGTAAAGACATAGGCTTGTACACAAGAAATGAACACGGAGAATGCCGTCCAGACAAGATTGGTAACAAATGCGACTGGATACCAATAAAGAGCCTGATGAGAAAGAATAATAAGCAAGCTTGCCATCACTTCTCCGGCAAAGATATTCCCGAACACCCGCAAAGCAAGTGATAGGAAATTCGTGAATTCTTCAAGTAGATTCATCGGTGTCATAAAACCTGGGGTTACAAAACCTTTTAGATATTTTTTAATACCACGACGACGAATTCCTTCAATATGGGTCATCAGGATAATTCCAAATGACAAAGCCAAGACAAACTGGAGATTTGCAGTTGGCGATGTCCAAAGGTTTGTCCCATCTGTAGTTTGAAGTTTTGCCATCAAACCAAGATTATTTGCGATCACCATAAAAAGAAACAAACAAAAGTAAAAGAGTGAGTAATCTTTCATGTACCGTGAGCCTACATTAGGTTCTGTAAATCCGACTACGAAGTCATAGAGATACTCCAGTACATTTTGCTTTCCTTTGGGTTTCACAGTCATATTCCGACTTGCCCAATAGATAAAGCCAAAAATCAGTGCCACAGACAACAAAGTCATTGCTGTCAAGGTTAAATCAAAGGTAACAGGACCAATATTGATGGTTGGATTGATACTTTCTTCCATCTAGAATCCTCCCTTTTCCATTTTATACTTCTCTTTATTTGATGATAAATGAAAATACGAGAGTTATAAAGAATGTTCCTTCGATAAAGGCAATCCCCAGGATCATCAAACTACGCAATTGTGGGATGATATCTGGTTGGCGTGCTGCAGATTTGAACAAACCGTTCATCAACATACCTTCTGCAAGGGATACACCCATACAGGCAAGACAAAGACCGAAAAATGTTAAATTCATGATAAATTCTCCTTTTATTTAAAATTTACTTACTTAGTTTAGTCCTAAAATTTTGATTTGTCAACTTTTTACTTACGTTGAAAGCGTTTCAGATAATATATTTCTATTTTTGCTATTTTTACACTATTTTATAGAAAGTTTTTCCATTTCAGATTGCGTGTTTTTCTTGATTTTACTATATTTTCTGAAACAAACCGAAAAATCCAAGTTTAGAACTTGGATCGATTCATTTTATTTAAAATAGTAGGAATAGTGTTGTTTACAATCTGGATTAAATGGGGCACTGCAGTAAGGACAAGCCATTTGTTTTTGGTATTCTTGGAAAGTCATTGTCCTCTTACAAACCCCACATAAAATCGGTCGATCCTCAGAAAGCTCCAAGGGATAGGGCGAAAACACATGCGTTTCTATAGCATTGTGGCACTGATAACAAGCATAGTATTTTTTACACTCATAACACTGGAGGGAAACGATGTCCTTTTCACCATGATAATGAACACATCTGCCTTCATTATCAACTAACAAACCTTGTGCTTGATTCATTCACTTTTCCTTCTCTAGGCACGAACTGTGACGCTGGTTCCATCTTCCTTATAGAGATTGATAAGACCTTCCTTGAGAGCGCGAACCATGTCCCCTGCTTGAACAGGTTGTGGAACCTTAATGGTCAAGAGTTCCATTGGATTTGGGGCGCGGTCGATTTTATTGCCCTTGGCATCATGAAGATCTTCGATATAAGTCTCAAAATGACGGAAACCTGGTCCATAAAACTCCACTTGGTCGCCTTCATTGATAACATTCCGTTGACGAATGGTTGCCGTTTGAGTCGTATCATCATACGCTACCACTTCAGCGACAAACTTGTATTCAGGAATTTTACGACGAGCGCCAAATAACTGTTCGTTTTCTGTAGGTGTACCATAGTAGAAACCTGTTGCTAATTCACGTTGAGCAACTTTCCACATCTCGTCCACCAAGTCTTGTTTGATGGCTTCAAATTTCTCAGGACTTTCGAGATAAGCATCTACAGCCGCCTTGTAACAGTTGGTCACAGTTGAAACATAGTGAATAGATTTCATACGGCCTTCAATCTTGAGACTGTCTACACCGTTTTCAATCATATCTGGAATATGGTCAATCATGGACATGTCAACAGCTGACATTGAAAATTCTTCTGGAATTTCACCTTTAAGACTCTTACGTTCTTGACCAAAGGGCATGTCGTAAAGATCGTATTTCCAACGACAAGACTGAGAACAGCCACCACGGTTGGCATCACGCATACTCATGTGGTTTGAGAGTGTACAGCGACCTGAGTAGGAAATACACATGGCTCCATGGACAAAGGCCTCAATTTCTACATCAGTGCGTTTGCGAATCTCTGCCAATTCTTCCATTGAAACTTCACGGGCTAAAACCACGCGAGTTAGACCAAGTTCTTTCCAGAACTCTAGAGTTTCATAGTTGGTCGCACTAGCTTGGGTTGAAAGGTGGATTTCAAGACCTGGTGCTTCGGTTGCTGCAATCATAATCAAGGCTGGATCTGACACGATAACTGCCGCAATCCCGATGTCACGCAACTTACGGAACCATTCTCCAGCACCAGCTTCGTTTCCTTCGTGCATAACCATGTTAGCAGCCACATAGACCTTGGCACCGTACTTAGCAGCAAACTGCACGCCTTCTTCCATCTGTTCAAAAGTAAAGTTTCCAGCACGGCTACGAAGACCATAGGCCTGCCCACCGATGAAGACTGCGTCCGCACCATATTGAACAGCTACTTTCAGCTTCTCTAAAGTTCCTGCAGGTGATAAAACCTCAGGACGTTTTAATGTTTTTGTCATTTTTTCTCCTATTTGCAATATAAAAGTTTGACGTTTTTCCTTCTCATTTTATAGTAAATAAGCGATAAAATCAAGCCTAGGCAGATTGTTTTGACAATTCTAATCTTTTCTAAAGCAAAAAACTAGCCTTTCTAGACTAGTTATTTTCAAGATAAAATTCAAAGCGTTCGCCCACGTATTGACTCTTTACATACTCGAAAGCCGTCCCATCTTCAAGATAAGAGACCTGAGTCAAGGCTAAAATAGCATGCCCCTTTTCGACTTCTAGATAGTGAGCAATCTTTTCCTTAGCCAATCTCGCATAAATGGTCTGTTGGGATTTGCCAATCCGGTAGCCATGTTGCTGCAAGGTTTGAAAGAAATGACTGGTGATTTCTTCTTTTTTAAAATCCTTAATAAATTTCTCAGGAATAGATGCGACTTCATAGACTAGCGGAACTTGGTCAGCGTAACGCACCCGTTCCATGCGGATAATATTCTCTGTCGGAGTAATCCTTAGCTTTGCGACCTCCTGCTCATTTGGAATGGTTCTTCTGTAAGAAATGAGTTGACTAGAAGGAACTTTCCCCTGAGATTTGACAATCTCCGTAAAACTGGTTGTACCCCGCATTTTTTCTTGGACACGAGTGCTAGAGACAAAAGTCCCACTTCCTACACGACGCTCCAAAACTCCCTCCTCAACCAAGAGAGAGATAGCTTGGCGTAATGTCATCCGGCTAACCTGAAACTGTTCAGCTAAATATCGCTCACTTGGAAGTCTCTCTCCGATTTTCCAATGATGCTCATCTATATCCTTCTTGATCTGATCGTGGATTTTCATATAAGCTGGTAACATGATTCTCACTTCTTTTCTTTATTTTCTCCATTGTACCGTATTTGCTAAGAAAAAGTCAAACTTTGCCTTGTTTAGTTGGTAATTCGCCCCTATTTGTGATAGAATATTGAAAAAGATATTTCTTTTGAGAAAGGAAAAAGATGAGCAACATTTCAACTGACTTGCAAGATGTCGAAAAAATCATCGTGCTGGACTATGGTAGCCAATACAACCAGCTAATTTCACGCCGTATTCGTGAAATCGGTGTTTTTTCAGAGTTAAAAAGTCACAAAATCTCAGCCGCAGAGGTTCGTGCGATTAACCCTGTAGGGATCATCCTCTCTGGTGGACCAAACTCTGTATACGAAGATGGTTCATTTGATATTGACCCAGAAATTTTTGAACTTGGCATTCCAATTTTGGGAATCTGCTATGGTATGCAACTTTTAACTCATAAACTTGGAGGAAAAGTTGTCCCTGCAGGTGATGCTGGTAACCGCGAGTATGGCCAATCACCACTTACCCATACCACTTCTGCCCTCTTTGAAGGAACTCCTGAAGAACAGATTGTTTTGATGAGCCATGGCGATGCTGTTACAGAGATTCCAGCTGATTTCGTTCGTACTGGAACTTCTACTGACTGTCCTTATGCAGCTATTGAAAATCCAGACAAACATATCTACGGTATCCAATTCCACCCAGAAGTTCGCCATTCTGTATACGGGAATGATATCCTTCGCAACTTTGCCCTTAACATCTGTCAGGCTAAAGGTGACTGGTCAATGGACAACTTCATCGATATGCAGATCAAGAAAATCCGTGAAACTGTAGGTGACAAGCGTGTTCTTCTCGGTCTATCTGGTGGTGTTGACTCTTCTGTTGTTGGAGTTCTTCTTCAAAAAGCAATCGGTGATCAATTAATCTGTATCTTTGTAGACCACGGTCTTCTCCGTAAGGGAGAGGCTGACCAAGTTATGGACATGCTTGGTGGTAAGTTTGGTTTGAATATCGTCAAAGCAGACGCTGCAAAACGCTTCCTTGATAAACTTGCAGGTGTTTCTGACCCTGAACAAAAACGGAAGATTATCGGTAACGAGTTTGTTTATGTATTTGATGACGAAGCAAGCAAACTAAAAGATGTGAAATTCCTTGCTCAGGGAACGCTTTACACTGACGTGATTGAGTCTGGTACAGATACTGCTCAAACCATCAAATCACACCACAACGTGGGTGGTCTTCCAGAAGACATGCAATTTGAACTGATTGAACCATTGAACACTCTTTATAAAGACGAAGTCCGTGCCCTCGGTACAGAGCTTGGTATGCCAGACCACATCGTATGGCGCCAACCATTCCCAGGACCAGGACTTGCTATCCGCGTCATGGGTGAAATCACTGAAGAAAAACTTGAAACTGTTCGTGAGTCAGACGCAATCCTTCGTGAAGAAATTGCCAAATCTGGACTTGACCGCGATATCTGGCAATACTTCACTGTCAACACAGGCGTTCGTTCAGTCGGTGTTATGGGTGACGGTCGTACTTATGACTACACCATCGCCATTCGTGCCATTACTTCTATCGATGGTATGACAGCTGACTTTGCCAAGATTCCTTGGGAAGTTCTTCAAAAAATTTCTGTACGTATCGTTAACGAAGTAGACCACGTTAACCGCATCGTCTACGATATCACAAGTAAACCACCTGCAACCGTTGAGTGGGAATGATTTATAAACATGATTTGAAGTGAAATGGTTGATTTAACAGCATTTTCAGTTGTTATAAAAGGTTAAAAATAAATCAAAATTGATTGGTTCCCCACCAAAAATCCCACCAGAAATATTCTGATGGGATTTTTTTATATTAAATTTTATTCTTCTATTATTTGATGCTTTACGAGCTTTCTTAAGACCTAGTTGGAAACATTTCTATTTGAATAAGTTTCAAGATGGGCTTAAAATCAATGTTTTCCCACGTTTTCAGAAAGAACGATTTTATCTAATTTGAATAACTTTCAGTTGAATGGTGTGAATTTTACCCTAAAAATACACAAATTGAGCTAAATTTTACCAAAAAGTTCACACCATCAATCTAATCACTAATCACATTTTGCTGATTAGTGATTTTTATGTTTTATTGCAACTACTTTTTGGAATCAAATCGTTAATCTAGGTATTAAAAAACTCCCTTTAATCAACTTAAAGAGCAACCAAGTCATTCAATATAAAAACAGGAACTTACCTACAACTAACAGTGTATAAACAAGTTCCTCACAGGCTATTTCAATGGTGATAAAGCATCAAAAAATTACTTTTCAATAGAATTTAAAAAGTTATCGATGTCTTGGCCTTCTAAACTCTTGATCTTAACTCCCTGGTCTTTAAAGATTCCTAAAGGTGTTTCGATTATTTTTAAGACTTCAATGTCTTTTCGGCTAATCTCTTTTGCCCATTCTAACTTATTTATCTGCTTGAATCCCAACTCATCCTTTATTTGATTTTGGTTGGCGCTTGGTATTATTTCAAACCAATCTTTCTCAACATTCCTTCGAATCATCCCACTACTAACATAAAAAGAATGCCCCTTATATTGAATCTCATAATGAATACTGTATAGATAGTCTAGCTCTTCCATATTGACCTTTTTAGAAAAGAAATCATCAAATTCCTCTCCCCAAGAATCTACATAATTGTTAAATCCTTCATCTTTTGTATCACTAGTCAGAACAATCCAATCATTATTACTAAGACCTTTTGAAACATTATATTTTTTACCCCGGTAAATTGCAATCATTATTCACTCCTATTTTATTAGTTTCCAACCTTTATTTTCTACATATTTATATTGTATTATAGGATTTCCGCTTTTGCTTTCAAAAATTGTTATTAAATCTCCATCCATAAAATTTCGTTCTTCTATTAACTTATACTCCGGTAATATAATATTCTTAGAACCTGTAAAACCTCGACCTGTAAAAGGATAACTTGCATTATCAAGTTCACCAAATGGAATATCTAGCTTATCTGCTTCATCCAAGAAAAATGATATTTTTGCATAGGTCTTGGTCTTTTCTAAGTCAAAAGGAGTGTTAGGATAATCTAATCGATTTCCTTCAACTATTTCTGGAAGAGTAGTTAATGATTTTGAATGCTCATCAACCGAGACAAAACCTGCAAAAGAATTACGTTCTCCGCTGAGATATGATTCAACAAACTCTGTAGGTATCGTTTTATTCATCTTGGTTTTAGGAGCTGGTATACCAATCTCTTTGCGAACAGCTTTGACAAATGCATCTGTTTTAGCTGATAAAGTCGTATCTGCATCTACTAAGTTCGAAAAGTCTTCCAGGCTATAGCCCGCCTTATTGATTATAGCTTTTATTTCTGGAGATGTATATAGTTCTAGATTAGATAATCGATCACTATTTAGAGTGTATTTTTTTGTATTCGTAGAAAAGGCATCTTTCACCTTATTAAGACTAAACTTGCTGGCTGCTGAGGAGGTCGCATAGCCTCCTACGATATTCCCGATAAAGTTGGCGGTTTGGGCATCTTCTTCGCTTCCACCTAGGAGCTTAGTCCCATGATAGGCAACCTGACCCGCGGTATAGGCACCTGCTTCCCCTATCGCAAACTGGGTCAAGCCCTTGACAACGCTCTGGGTCTGCCCTATGGGAATCATGATGGCACTCGCCGTCACAAAGACATTTCCAACATCATGATACAACTTGTCATTGCCCATGAAAAGCGTATCTCTGATGGGATTTATTGACTTGGTGTGGATATCCCCTGCATTCCCAAGTACGATATTATGAACGCCTTCTGCTGCATTAGACGTACCATAGATTGTTGCCCCCAGACCTGAAGTTAAGCCAAACCCAACAACCAAGGGAGTCGCAGATCCCATGGTTCCTATAATTGCGAGTATAGCAAACGCAACGGTCAACACACCCAAGCCCAACTCTTTCCAACCATTCTTGGCACGATCCTCCGCAGCCAAGGCTTCAAAACGAACCTTGTCTCGCTCCTGGGCAGCCTTCACGCGCTCAACGCGACTCTCCATCTGCTGGGTCGCCTGTTTGTAAGCTATCGCAAAGCGTTGAACAGACTTGAGTTTGGCAAAATCTCCTGACTGATAAGTCCCTACCGTACGTGTCTTCCCTGCATGTTCTGTGATCAATGCCTTGGTCGCAGCTAGAAGTTCCTTAAAGGCGACCAAATCCTGACTCGCATGATTACTTTCATACTGAGTGATGGAGCTGTCCAAGTTCTTGATCTGATTGAGCAGAAAGTTATAGTCCATGACCGTGCTGGTATGACTGCTTCCATCATAGCTCACCAAGTCCGAAATCTTGTCCTTGGCCGTGTTTAAGAGTTCAATCTCGTTCTTTAACTTATCCCTCGAACCCTTCAAATCACTATGTAATCGCGTAAACTCCTGACCAGGTAGCTTTGTATG